>CALMAP010000186.1 GCA_937859825.1 uncultured Terriglobus sp.
GTTCTGCTGGTTTCCAAACTGCTGATTTCCGAACTGCCGGTCGTTGCCTGGCGCGCGCTGCAGATTGCTCTGCATGCGTTGCTGATCAAGCTGCTGGTGCTGCTGCTGTTGCTGGTTGCGGAGCTGCTCGCGTTGCTGTTCAAGCTGCTGCTGGTTATGTACCGCCTGCTGCTGGCGTTGTTGCTGCTCCTGGTTGCGGAACTGCTGGTTCTGCTCTGTCCTCTGCTGCTGCGACTGCAGGCGCTGTGCCTCGCTCTGCTGCCTTTGCTGGTCAAGCTGTTGCCGCTGCTGCTGATTGTTGGCGAACTGCTGCTGGCGCTGCTGCTGTTCCTGGTTGCGGAACTGCTGCTGTTGTTGCACGCGCTGCTGCTCGCGGGCAAGCCGTTGCTGCTGCTGCTGGTGGTCCGCCTGCTGGCGCTGTAGCTGTTCCTGGTTCCGGAACTGCTGCTGCTGTTCCAGGCGCTGCTGTTGCCCGGCAAATCGCTGCTGCTCGCCGATGCGCTGCTGCTCCACCGCGAAGTTCTGCCGGCTCTGCAGGACGGCGGGCACGTTCACATTCCGCTCTATCACGGGATGCGAGGCGAACATCATCTGCGGATGGCCCTGGTTGGCGGAGAAGAACTGCTGGCGGTTCTGCTCCGCCTCGCGGCGCATGGCGACCTGTGCGCCGAGCGGGGCGATGTGGGTCTCGCGCTGCGCAAATACCTCAGCCTGTACCGGACGGCGGTTCAGCCCACCGGGGCCGCCGTAATAGCTGACCCGCGTGTTATTTACATAGGTGTTGTTGATCACCGTCTCGCGCCGGTCGTAGACGTAGTTGTTTACGCGCGCCGGCTCCACGTGGTTTACATAGCGGTTGTAATAGAAGTGATCGTTGTTCCAGTAGCCGCCCTGGTAGCCGATGCCGAGAAAGCCGAAGCCGTAGTTAATGCCGCCGTAGTAACCCACGTGGCGGCCCCAGTAGCCGTGATGCCAGCGGTAGCCATGTCCCGCGTAGCCCCACCAGCCGGGTGTCCAGAGCGCGCCCACGAAGGGTGCCGAGACCCAGTTGCCAGGAACGTAGTAGTAGCCCGCGTCGGCGTAATTCCAGTAACCAGGCGTCCAAAGGTAGTCGGGCCCGGGTGCAACGGGCTGCTGGTAGACGGGCAGCGGCGGCGGCGCCTGCTGGGCTACGGGAACATTCGGGTCAAGCAGATCACTGTAGAGCTGGTCGTCAGAAGACGGATCGTATTGCTGGCCGCCGTTCTGCTGCGCACCGCCATAGGCGGGCGCCTGCTGGTTGTAGTTGTAGGCCTCGTTGCGAGGATCGCCTGCGTAGCTCTGCCCACTGCTTTGCACGGGCGCACTGTAGGCCTGACCGGCCACGCGAGTTCCGGGGTATGTCACGGCTGCGCGGGAAGGTAATGCGGGGGAGGGCGTCGTATACGCCACCTGCATGGTGCCGGGTGCAGCCATGTTCGCTGCGGCGGGATCATTCGCGGCGTTTCCATCCACAATGGGCGCTTGCTGCACTGCCGCGTCGCGGTTGCAGCCGGTAAAAGCCGTCGCCGCACCCAATGTAGTTACCAAAACCGCCGTCTTCCAGATTCGTTTTGTCATCACCGCACCCTCACAGCCCGCGAACTAGTCGCGATCTGTAAGTGATGACCCGGCTGTGCTGAAAGGTTGCGGACAGCGGCTGTTGCGAACGTTACCAACGTTTCTCTGGAAAGGCTCATCGAGGCACGGGCCCTTCCAGAGAAAAAGGCATGTTACTGCGCTTCGGTAAGTGCCGTGCCGAGCTTCTCGATGTGGGCGGCGTTCGGAGTCTTGTCGCCCTTGGCCAGCCCGGCAGTCTCCTTACCCAGTTTGGCGAGCAGTGGCTTGATTTTGCTGTCGTCCAGGTCTTCTGCGGCAAGCAGCTTCTTCAGCTTCTCCAGGTCGGCAACGATCTTCTTCGCGCCTTCCGCATCGTGATCCTTCAGGTAGGTCTCCCAGCCTTCAATGTTCTTGATGGCGGCATCGGGCTTGAGCGAGCTGAGATCGCCCAGGGCTTTGATCGTGGTTTCGAAACGGGTAGTTGGCATGCGTGTTCTCCTGCAGTTCGGTTAAGAGGCAGGACACCGCGTCCTGTTCTTTGCACTCGGATGCCCGAAGCAGGGAAGGCTGTCCCACGCCATTGCTGCACGCCTTCACCACACGCAGAAAGCGGACAGAAACGTACAGCCGGTAAATTTGTCCCGTTCTTTTCTCGGGTTCGCTCCGCGCGGCTAAAATTGTAGAAATGAACCGCTCCCTCACCAGGTTGAAGCGCTTCCGCCGCGGCAGGCATGACCGTGGCCGCAACTCCCTTTAAGCCCCGTTCTGCTAACCTTGCCGCCACCTGCCGCTGCGCCCTTTGCCATGCGGCCAGACCGCGCATCTTTGCCCACCGCAAAGGAACGCCAGAGGACACGACCCCATGACCGTTAGCAACACCTCGTCTGTGAACGCCACCCGCACCCCGGCCGAAGCCGTATCGAACAGCTTTGACAGCCGCACCACGCTCTACTCCGGCGGCAAAAGCTACACCTATTACCGGCTCGACAAGCTGGTGGAGAAGGGCATCGAGCTTGCCCGTCTACCCTTCTCCCTGCGCATTCTGCTGGAGAACCTCTTGCGCCGTGAAGACGGCGTGACCGTTACGGCAGACGACATCCAGTTTCTCGCCCGCTGGCAGCCGCAGGCCGAGCCAAGCCGCGAGATCGCCTACATGCCTGCGCGCGTGCTGATGCAGGACTTTACCGGTGTGCCCGCTGTGGTGGACCTTGCCGCCATGCGCGACGCCATGAAGGTGCTGGGCGGCGACCCGGAGAAGATCAATCCGCTGCAGCCCGCGGAACTGGTGATCGACCATAGCGTGCAGGTGGACGAGTACGGCGTGGCCAATGCCTACGAGATGAACTCGCTGCTGGAATTCCAGCGCAACCGCGAGCGCTACGCCTTTCTGAAATGGGGGCAGACGGCCTTCCGCAACTTCAGTGCGGTGCCGCCGGGCATGGGCATCTGCCACCAGGTGAACCTGGAGTACCTTGCCCGCGTTGTCTTCACCCTGCAGGATGACGGCGAAACAATTGCTTATCCCGACACGCTCGTCGGCACCGACTCACACACCACCATGGTCAACGGCCTGGGCGTTCTGGGATGGGGCGTGGGCGGCATTGAAGCCGAGGCGGCCATGCTTGGGCAGCCGGTTTCCATGCTGGTGCCCCAGGTGGTCGGCTTCCGGCTCACGGGCAAGCTGAAGCAGGGCGCTACGGCCACCGATCTGGTGCTGACCGTGACCGAGATGCTGCGCCGCCACGGGGTGGTTGGCAAGTTTGTGGAGTTCTTCGGTTCCGGCATTGCGGAACTGCCGCTGGCCGATCGCGCCACCATCGCCAACATGGCGCCGGAGTACGGCGCGACCTGCGGCATCTTCCCCGTGGACGCGGAGACGCTGAACTACCTGCGCCTGACCGGCCGTACCGAGGAACAGATTCAGCTCACCGAGGACTACTACCGTGCGCAGGGCATGTTCTACACCGCCGACAGCACCGACGCGGAGTACACCAGCACCCTCGAGCTTGACCTGAGCACGGTGGAGCCGAGCATCGCCGGGCCGAAGCGTCCGCAGGACCGCATCGCGCTTTCAGCCGCGAGGGAATCGTTCGCAAAGGCGCTGCCCACGCTCTACGGCCCCAATAGCAACGTGAAGGGCGACCGCCAGATCACGCGCTGGCAGGGTGAGGGTGGCCACTCCTCGGTGGATGGATCAACCGAGTCGAACGTTGCCATGCCCGAGCCGGGCAAAGACGGCCACCTCTCCACGGGCATGGAGCCGATCCCCAGCGTGCGCGCCCGCTTCGGTGTGGACGTGGACCCGTACCTGCACCACGGCAGCATCGTGATTGCGGCGATCACGTCCTGCACGAATACATCGAACCCGTTCGTAATGATCGCAGCCGGCCTGCTCGCCAAGAAGGCCGTGGAGAAGGGCCTGCGCACGCCGCCGTGGGTGAAGACCTCGCTCGCACCCGGTTCGCGCGTGGTGACGGACTACTACGACAAGGCCGGTCTCTCCCCCTATCTCGACAAGCTGCGCTTCCAGACCGGCGGCTATGGCGGCACCACCTGCATCGGCAACAGCGGAGCGCTGCCAACAGATGTCTCGAAGGCCATCGAAGACCACGGCCTGGTGGCGGTCAGCGTGCTGAGCGGCAATCGCAATTTTGAGGGCCGCATTAACAGCGACGTGCGCGCAAACTACCTGATGAGCCCGCCGCTCGTGGTGGCGTACGCGCTTGCCGGCCGTATCGACTTCGACTTCGATACCGAGGCCATCGGCAAAGGCAAGAACGGCTCCGACGTCTTCCTGCAAGACATCTGGCCGAGCCAGCAGGAGGTGAACGAGACCGTCAGCAGTTCCATCGACGCGGAGATGTTCCGCAAGCAGTACTCGACTGTTTCAGATGGCGACATCAACTGGCGCAACCTGAAGTTCCCGCTCGGCGACACCTACGGCTGGGAGCCGGATTCGACCTATATCCGCAAGGCACCGTACTTCGACGGCATGCCCGCAACGCCCGCGCCGGTGGAGGACATCCACGATGCGCGCGTGCTTGCGGTGCTTGGCGATTCCGTCACCACGGACCACATCTCGCCTGCCGGCTCCATCAAGCTGAATGGCCCGGCAGGCCGCTACCTTACCGAACATGGTGTGAAGGCGACGGACTTCAACAGCTACGGCTCGCGTCGCGGCAACCATGAGGTCATGGTGCGCGGCACTTTCGCCAATGTGCGCCTGAAGAACAAGCTCGCGCCGGGAACCGAAGGCGGCGTGACCCGCCTGCTGCCCGAGGGCACCGGCATGAGCATCTACGACGCGTCGGTGGAGTACGCCAAACGCGGCACGCCGCTCGCGATTCTTGCGGGCAAGGAATACGGTTCCGGCTCGTCGCGCGACTGGGCGGCGAAGGGACCGCGCCTGCTCGGCATCCGCTTCGTCCTGGCGGAAAGCTATGAGCGCATCCACCGGTCCAACCTGGTTGGCATGGGCATCCTGCCGCTGCAGTTCCAGACCGGGGAAGATGTGAAGTCGCTCGAACTTACCGGCGAGGAGACCTACAGCGTTCCGGGCCTGAAGGCGATGCTTGACTCACGCTTTGCGAATGGCAAGCAGATCACCGTGGAAGCCAAACGGGACAATGGAGAAACCGTCTGCATTCCCGCGACGGTACGTATCGACACCCCGCAGGAGATCCTCTATTACCAGCATGGCGGCATCCTGCAGTATGTGCTGCGTACGCTGGCGGGCAAGGCGTAGCGCTCTAATCTTAGGGACAACAAGAAGGCCGCCTGAATCAGGCGGCCTTCGTGTCAGATCAAAAAAAATACTTCTTGGTCTTCTTGGCAGTCGACTTGGTATGCGCGTCTTCAGAGTGCTTGTGCGCCTCGGTCGAGTGACCGTGGGCCTTCTTCGAATGCTCGTCGGCAGCGTCGTGATCGCCTTTTTCATGAAGGTCCGCAGCAGCCTTGTGCGACTTGGCTGCGTTCTCGTGGTGCTCCGCTGCTTTCTTGTGTGCTTCCTGTGCCATGATTCTCTATCTCGTTTCCGGCCGTTGTTCCAGCCGGAATGAGACTACTGCAAGCACGGGAAAGCTGTCCTGCAAAGAGGAGCGTCATTTTAAGCAAAGTCAAAGAGTTGCTCGGCTTTACTTGTGAGTTATGAACTTAGTTTTCTTACTCAATCCCCCGGTATTAAGTTGCTTGATGCTGTCGATGTTAGAGAGTGTTTGCAAGAGCCGGCACCCACGCCATGCCATCGCTGAACTGCCCTGCCGGAATGGTCTTTACCAGCTTCCATGTGTGCAGATCGATTGCATACACGGCGTTACCGGTATCGCTGGAGGCATAAGCCATATTGCCGTTAGGAATCAGGACCTCGCCCGTGGAAGCAGGCAGGTCCAAAACGCGCGCCACCTGCAGCGTGCGCAGATCGATTACGGCGAGCTTCGCAAGGGTGTGCATCGTGACCAGAAGCCAGCGGCCGTCCGGCGTGGAAGCCGTGCCGTACGGCTGTGACGGCAGTGCGATCCGGGTCTTCACCTTGCGCGTTGCCGTGTCGATCACCACGAGGTTGGCCGTGGCATCGTCTCCCACGAAGACGAGCTTGTCGTCGTTCGAAACGGAGATGCGCTGCACGCGCTCCGCAGCCGGAATGGTGTTGGCGAGCGTGCGCTTCTCCAGGTCCAGCACGGAGACGGTGCCCGAACCGAAGTTGGCGGTGTAGGCGAAGCGACCGTCATGCGACAGGGCAAACATGTGGGACTGCTTCTGCCCCGTCGGTATGCTGCCGACGACCTTGAGCGCCTTCGGATCTACGATCGTAAGGGACTGGTCGAGTTCCGTGGAGACGTAGAGCAGGTTGCGTTTGCGGTCGTACACGGGCAGGTGCGCCCGCACGCCGTGGCCGAACTCAACTTTTCCCGTTATCTTTCGACTCGGCACATCGACGACCAACATCACCGCACCGTCTGTCCCGGCGCGACTTACGCCGCCGCTGCCATAAATTGGGACGTAGGCCGTTCTGCCGTCGGGCGATACGGCCACTTCGTGTGCGGTGTATTCGCCCTCAGGCAGCGCAAAGACCTGCTTGCCTGCAACGGGATCAATGAAGCCGAGGGTAGCGTCGTGCTGGTTGCAGATGAGGAGAAGGGGACTTTGTGCAGCGGCAACTCCGGAGAGCAGGACACAAACAGCGACTATGACGCGAGGAAGGGGCATGGCGACGAGGATATCCAAGACAAGACAGAACCGTCTGCACCGTAGCGGTATGCGCCCTGTGAACTGTCATTTCGACCGAAGCGCAGCGTAGTGGCGGTCAAAATGACAGGTCTGGGGTAAGGAATGGAATAGCGGTGTATCCACAGCATCCGTTCTGGTAACCCCGCCCTTCTATACTGCGAGGATGACCGAGGAAAGCCCAGCGCCGCTGGTAGGGGTGGTAATGGGGTCGAAGAGCGACTATAGCGTGATGGGCGCGGCGGTGCGCCTGCTGCGTGAGTTCGGTGTGCCGCATGAAGCGCGCGTGGTGAGCGCGCACCGCACGCCTGACCTGTTGTTTCAGTACGCGGAGACGGCGCGGCCACGCGGCCTGCGCGCCATTATCGCGGGTGCAGGCGGAGCGGCGCATCTGCCCGGTATGCTGGCCGCGAAGACGATCGTTCCAGTACTGGGTGTGCCCGTGCCCGCGACGGCGCTGCAGGGTATGGATGCCCTTCTGAGCATCGTGCAGATGCCGAAGGGCGTACCGGTGGGAACGCTGGCCATTGGTGAGGCGGGCGCGGTGAATGCCGCGCTGCTGGCGATTGCCATGCTGGCCACCACGGATGCCGCGTTAGCGGACCGTCTGGACCATTGGCGTGCGGGAAGGGAGAAAGTAGTGCTTGCAGAGACGTTGGACGACGGCGGCAGCACTGCCGCGGGAGAGTTCGCATGAATGTGGCGCCGGACGACCTGCGCGCAAAGCTGGACAAGCCGGTGCTGCCAGGGGAGACGCTCGGCATCTTCGGCGGCGGGCAGCTTGGCCGCATGATGGGCATTGCCGCGCGGTCGATGGGATACAAGGTGCACGTGCTCGATCCCGACCCCGCCTGCCCGGCCGGCTACATTGCCGACAAGGTGATCGAGGCCGGATGGAACGACCGCTGGGCCGCCGCCAACCTTGCGCGGGAAAGCGCTGCGGTTACGCTTGAAATCGAGCAGGTCTCGATCGTGAGCCTTGACGAGGCGGCGCGCTGGGCACCCATGCGTCCTGGCGCGGCGATGCTGGCCGTGATTCAGGACCGCATCGAGCAGAAAGACTGGCTGCACAAGCACGGTTTTCCTGTGGGACCGTACCGCGCCGTTCGCTCGCAGGATGAGCTTGGCCCGGCGATTGCCGAATTGGACGGTGCCGTCTTCGTCAAGTCTGCGCGCGGCGGCTACGACGGCCGCGGACAGGCGAAGCTCGGTTTCGGCGGCGCAGCCTTGGACGTGGCCGCGTTGCGCCAGGCGTGGGAAGACGTTGGCTCCATGCCGTGCGTTGCCGAGCGCGCTCTCGACTTGGAGAAGGAGATCAGCATCATGGTCGCGCGTTCGCCCAACGGCGAGGTAAAGGTCTACCCCCCCGCTGAGAACTTTCACGAGAACCAGATTTTGAGCTGGAGCGTGATCCCGGCATCTGTCCCGGACGAGACCACGAACAAAGCGGTCGAAGTCGCCCGCGGCATCGCTGACACCTTCGCACTGGAAGGGCTGCTGGCCGTCGAGATGTTCCTAACCTGCGACGGCAAACTGCTGGTGAACGAGCTCGCGCCACGCCCGCACAACAGCTATCACGGCAGCGAGCGCGCCTGCGTGACCGGCCAGTTCGAGCAGGCCGTCCGCGCCGCCTGCGACCTGCCGCTGGGGGACGTGGACCTGGTGCAGCCAACCGCCATTGCCAACCTGCTGGGAGACGTGTGGCTCAACGAGGACGGTTCCGAAAAGCAGCCGCAGTTCGACCGGGCGCTGGCCGTGCCGGGGGTGCGGCTCACGCTCTATGAAAAGCTTAAACCGCGCAAAGGCCGCAAGATGGGCCATCTGAGCGCCGTGGGTGCAACCGCAGACGAGGCGCGCGCACGTGTGCTGGAAGCGAAGGCAAAGCTGTAGCGCATCACGTAAGACTTGTGCGTCCTGTAGTTTTGGAGTACATCAATAAACAGAGAGCTATGAACGGACGAGAGATCGAAAACCTGCTTATCCTGATCGATCAGAATGTCGCCGCAACTACGGTGCAGCTTGACCGAGAGGTGATCGACTATGTGAAGCGGCATCAGGACGAGGTACTGGATGTGCTCTTTCGTAATCGTCAGGTCGACATTCCGACATCCTTGGGACCGATACGAGTAAGCATGGATGAGTTGGAGTCGGCAGCAGCTTAGTGCTTGCTCTGGTTTTCAGTTTGATCGTCGCAGTCTACCTGCTTGGTCCTGACCTGATTTCCCGTTGGATTCTTGGTTTCGCTGTACCTCGACGAGCAGTGGTGCAGACGAGGGCAGAGGAGATTACACGGGCCGTTCTTTGGGCGACCTTGCCGCTTTCCGTCGCCTTTGTGTGGGCGCGGCTCTCCGGTCCTCTTGACCACAATGCAAGCTGGACTGACTTGCGCCTTGTATTTTCCGGAATTTACAGCACCGCGCTTTTTGAGCGATCTGAATGTGCCTGGTACACCAGTGCTCGAGCGCTGGCATCATGGAACTGGTGTATCCTTTGGCGGCTCTACACATTGGTCGTCTTCATCGCGTTGGTCCTGAACACCGCAATCTATTACTACGGGCCCCTACGCCGAGCGTTGCGTTACGACTGGCTCAAAACTCTATTGGCAGTTCTTGTGCTGCCACGCATGGCGGAGTGGCATGTACTGCTCTCGCCCATGCTGCTGCCCGCACGCCATCTGCAACTGCATGCAGATATCCTTACCAAGTCTGGCACCCTCTACCAGGGACGCATCACGGACAAGGTCCTGAATGCCGACGGCTCCATCCAAAGCGTCACGCTCACTGAGCCAAAGCGCTATCAACGCGAGCGCTATCAGGCTGCGGAGAAGACTGGCAAAGTTCAGGAAAAAGAGCATTAGTGGCAGAGATTGCCGGAAATGTGTTCGTGATTCTCGGTGGTGACATCAGCAACATCAACCTTCGCTACCGGGATAGAAACAATATCGGGCTTCTTGCCCAGCAATGGTTCCTGAACCTTTTCAAAGCACAGATCGCTGCCAAGAGGGGTTAGCAATAGAACTGCAGCTTAGAGACTGCCGTAGCGGTCATTGTTGCGTCCTGAATCGAATGGTTCTATGTACAAGATTCTCCTGTCCGGTATGCCCGCGGTCGGCATTGATTTCGGAACGACCAACAGCTCCGTAGCGCTGGCGCTGCCGGATGGGTCGGTACGGCTGATTGAGTTTCCTGCCGGCACGGCTACAAACCGTTCCTCGCGCTCCATTCTTTATCTGCAGCGGCAGACGCACTCCGCGCACAGGCCGGTTGCGGTGTGGAGCGGGCCGGAAGCGATCGAGCATTATCTCGCCACGGACCATTTTGACGACGATGTGGAGGGCAGGCTCATCCAGTCGCTTAAGAGCTACCTTGCCGCGCGAACGTTTAACGGCACGGAGATCTTCGGCAGGCACTACCGCGTGGAAGATCTTGTGGCGAAGATACTCGAGGATTTGCGGCAACGTGCAAGTGCGGCGCTCGGCTTTGAAGTCCGACGTGCTGTGGCCGGACGTCCGGTGACTTTTGTTGGAGCGGATTCGGAGGCGGACAACGTCTTTGCCGAACAACGGCTGCTTGCGTCGTTTCAGCAGGCGGGCTTCACGGACGTTCGTTTCGTGATGGAACCGATTGCTGCGGCGCAGAGCTATGCGGGCGATGCCAGTCCCGGAGATATCGTGCTAGTGGGCGACTTTGGTGGGGGCACCACGGACTTCTCGCTTCTACGCATGGGCGGCGCGGGCGAGCAGCACACCGTGCTGGCCAGCACCGGCGTTGGCATCGCGGGCGACGCCTTCGACGCGCGCATCGTGCGCTACCTTGTTTCGCCCGCGCGCGGGTCGGACTCGCTGGCACGCTCGCGGGACAAGGTGCTGCCCGCGCTACCCGCGGGGGTCTACCGCAACCTGGAGCGCTGGCACACGCTTTCGTTCCTGCGCACCCGGCAGGTTACGGAATTGCTGCGCACTACGGAGATGCGGGCGCTGGAGCCGGAAAAGATCCGTGCGTTGCGCTCCGTGGTGGAGCACGACCTGGGGTACCGGCTGCATCAGGCGGTACAGCGCGTGAAGCTTGAACTGTCCGCCCGCACAGAGACGGAGTTCGTGCTGGAAGAAGACGTGGTGCGGCTGCGCGCACCGGTCACGCGGACGCGGTTCGAGGAATGGATTGCGCCAGAGCTGCGCCGCATGCAGACGAAACTGGACGATGTGCTGGCTGCGGCAAAGCTCTTACCGGGGCAGGTGGACCAGGTGTTCCTGACGGGTGGCACGTCGCTGGTGCCGGCAGTGCGGCAGGTATTCACCAGCAGGTTCGGTGAAGACCGCGTGCACAGCGGAGAGGCGTTCACCAGTGTGGCGCATGGACTTGCCCTGATGGCTGCCCAAGAAGTATGGGAGATGGCGTAAATCGGCAGACACGCCAAAAACGATTCCGCCATCTCAGTTTTGGAAGTTTCAGGAGATCGTTATGAAATTGCACGTTGCCGCACTCGCCACCGCTTTGCTCGTCGCCAATGTACCCAGTCTTGTTGCACAGGCGGGAGCTTTCTCTGACAAGGACAGGAGCTTTCTAAAGGAGGCGACAGAGGACAATCTGGGCGAAATCAAGATGGCTGAACTTGCCGTGAAGACGACCAAGAACCCCGAGATTAAGGCATTCGCCGGCAAGATGATCGTGGACCACAAAGCGTTAATTGCCGGTGCGAAGCCGGTAGCGGTGAAGGCCGGCGTGACGCCACCCACCAGCACCAGCGCAAAGGCCGAAGCCGAATATCTGAAGCTGAAGGTGCTTACCGGCGAAACATTCGACAAGAGTTACGTGAAAACAATGGTGAGCGACCACCACGACGATGCGACCAAGGTGAAGACGGAGCATGACACCACGCAAAACGCCGACATGAAAAAGCTGACCGTGAAGGCCGGATCGGTGATCGAGGGCCACACCAAGATGATCGACGGTATTGCCGCCAAAATGGGAATCCAGTAGGCTTGCACCCAGCAGCGAACGGAGATATTGCCCCCTTTTCTCCGTTCGCTTTCGTTTAGAATAGAAACTGATGACAATGCTGATACGCGCTGTGAAAATGCCTGGAGTTGCGAAAATACCCGGAGTTGCAAAGACGCCTGGCGTTGCCAAGTGAACATGGATCTGTCTGGTCCGGTGTCACGTTAAGACCACTTCCGGCAGCGGCGCGGGATGGTCTTTCGGTATGCCTTGAAAGCAGCCACGAGTCTTTGTTTATCTTTTTCCGCAAGCTTCAGCGTAGTGGCAACTTCCTTTATGTCGAAGTTCTTGGGATCTGTCTCGACATAAGGTGGCTCTGTGTACCACTTGGGATGCAGCGGCCTGTCTGATTCAAAGTCCAATACTGCAGAGAAAGCATCCAGCAGTTTGCCTGTGACTTCGAAGGCCTCGGCATGGTCCTTCTCAACTTTTGTGGCAAGTTCGTCAATCTGAGTCTGGCAGTGCAGGCGCATCTTCTGCTCCGCTTCAGACTGCGTATCGGCCGGTCCGAAGATGCGAGCAAGGCGATCGAACCGGCCAAGGGTCAAGGTCTCCCAGTACACGACCAAGTGGTTGTTCAGAATTGACGCCAGATCTTCGGCACGCTTGCTTTGGAAGTAGTAGCCACCATCCTGGTCCAGCAGGTACATGATGCGGCGCCTCAAAAGGAGGAGAGAAAGCAACGCCACCTTGCTGTCTCTGGGCGCGCCCATGTTTTCCCGCGCGGTGACCATGCTGCGCGAAATCGGCATGTAGTGTGCTTTCACCATGCCGAAAAAGGTCGGGTAGATGACTTTCCAGACCTCATTAGTTAACGCCTGCCGGCTTTGTTCGCGATCACGTTGCGATTGCTGCCGTTGAAACAGAACCGTGACACCGGCGAGCAAGACCGGCATCAGTACGAGTTTCCCGATGCGTACGAAACGTTCCTTGCGGTGCAGGTATTCCGTGCTGATCGTTACTGGCGAAGTGAGGACCAGCCGCTTCACGGAACGCGGTCTCCCGCCCTTTTCATAGACTGTCCACGAGTAAGCCAGGCTAAGCGGATGCTGACCCAGGCAGGCCTCTGCCGGTTTCGACTCCGGAAAACTCAGGGAGACGTATGCCACCTTCGTCTCATGCGGTTGTAGCGATGCGCCCGCAGGCAAGACATCATCCAAATGAAAGCATGCATGAGGTTCTATCTCAAGCGGACGCAGATCGATGCTTTGCTTGGAACGGTTGAAGAATTCGAGCGCCAGCGATTGGCCCCTTCCCTGAATCTGCTCCGTAGCCATAGGTGGCTGAAGCGTAAGGCTAAGCTCGTCGCCTGTGGTAGCGGCGGTCTGCTGCAGGGTGACGTTCTTTTGCGGGGCATCGGAGAACCCCTTCAGCCAGTTATTGGCGTAACTCAGAACGAGCAGGAACAGGCAGAAGAGGAGAAGTATGGGCAAAGCAGAATCGATGAACCGTTTCACTCTGGCCTCCATTGCCACCGATGTTCCGAGACTTGCGGGCAAAAAGCAACGGCCCTTTTCAGGGCCGTTGTCCGTTTCCGAAAGGATGCGCTGTTATCCGATGTCTTCGGACCAGTTCTCAAGATAATTCTTGAAGTCGGTCATGAACTTGCCTGCGTCGGAGCCGTCAATGATGCGGTGGTCGAAGCCGAGGGTGAAGCGCTGGATGGAGCGGATGGCGATCACGTCACCGCCATCCTTGTCCTGGATGACGAGCGCTTCCTTGTTCAAACCTCCGATGCCCAGAATGGCCACCTGTGGCTGGTTGATGACCGGTGTACCGAACTGTTCCCCGAAGATGCCGGAGTTGGTGAGCGTAAAGGTACCACCGGCGACCTCGTCCGGTGCGAGTTTCTTGCTGCGGGCGCGGTCTGCAATGTCCACAATCCCGCGTGCGATGCCGAGGAAGTTCTTCTCCTCGGTCTGCTTCAACACCGGCACGATCAGGCCCCAGTCCAGGGCGACCGCAATGCCGATGTTCACGTTCTTGTTGTAGCGGATGTTCTGGCCTTCGACCGCAGCGTTCACGATGGGGTGTTTGCGCAGTGCGGCAATGGTGGCCCGTGTGATGAACGGCATATAGGTCAGCTTCACGCCGTTGCGTTGCTCGTATTTGTTTTTCTCCTTCTCGCGAAGACGGACGATGCGTGTCATGTCCACCTTGAAGACGGTGTGCACGTGCGCCGACGTCTGCTTGGACTCGACCATGCGCTTTGCGATGATGGACCGCATCTTGGACATGGGCACCACTTCGCCCAGAACCGGAGCGGCTTCTGCTGCGGCCTGCTTCGGTGCTGTCGTCGCCGGAGCAGATTGCGCCGTGGAAGCCTCCTGCTTTGCAGAACTGACCTGCGTGGCCGTACCACTGCTGACCTGAGCGATGGTGTGCGACGGCGTACCAGGCTGCGAGGGTGTTGCCGTGCCTGCCTGGGATGGAGCAGCGGGAGCGGCAGACTTGCCACCGTTGTTGATGTAGCCGAGGATGTCGTTCTTGGTGACCCGGCCGGCAAAACCAGAGCCGGAGATTCCGGCTGCAGCCAGGTCGATGCTGTTCTCCTGTGCGATCTTGCGAACGAGCGGTGAGGAGCGTGGCGCCTCTCCACTGGTGTCTGTGGCCGGGGCTGCGACCGGCTGACGTGCTGGTGCCGCCTGCGTCTGCTGCGCGATGGCTGCAGGTGCTGTGCCGGTTGAACCTGCGGCTCCACCGATCACGGCGACCACCGTGTTGATGGTGACGGTCTGGCCTTCCTGCGCCTTGATCTCCGTAAGCGTGCCTGCAGCGGGTGAGGGGATTTCTGCATCGACCTTGTCCGTCGAGATTTCGAAGATGGGCTCATCCCGCTGGACGGTGTCGCCCACCTTCTTAAGCCACTTGGTGATGGTGCCCTCGGTGATGCTCTCGCCCATCTGCGGCATGACAACTTCAGTCGCAGTAGCGTTGGATGGGTGTCCGTAAGCGGCTGGAACCGGTGGCGCGGGGAAACCGGGAGCAGCCGGGGCTTCGGGCTGTGTGGAAGCGGAGGCGGGTGCTGCCGCAGAAGCGGATGCTGCGGGAGAGCCTGCTTCCTCGAGCACGG
>CALMAP010000187.1:0-7140 GCA_937859825.1 uncultured Terriglobus sp.
TCGCTGGTCGGGCGGAGGTTCTTGCCCGGATTGCGATGGCAGTTCAGGCACCACTCCATCTGCAGCGAGTTTTCCATGTACATGATGGGCATTTCATCCACGCGACCGTGGCAGCTTGCGCAACCGATGCCCTTGTTTACGTGGATCTCGTGATTGAAGTAAACGTAGTCCGGAAGGTCATGGACGCGCACCCACTTGATGGATTCACCCGTCGCCCAGCTCTGGCGCACTGGCTCAAGCATGGCGGCGTTGGTCCAGATCTGCGAGTGGCAGTTCATGCAGGTCTTGGTGGGAGGAATGCCGGCATACGCGGCCTTCTCAACCGAGGTGTGACAGTACTGGCACTGAATGCCGAGACCCTCAACGTGGTGGCGGTGCGAGAATGGCACCGGCTGATCGGCACGCTGCCCCTGCTTGGTCACCCAGGGCGATCGCTGAAGGCTGTTGAGCGCTACGCCCAAAGCCACCACGATCAATCCTGTTAGGACCAGGCCTGCGCGGGCCAGTGCATTCGAACTGCGGTCAAATACTTGCGCCATCGATGCGTCCTGCTTCCTCGAATCCTTCGACAGGCCCCGATGCTACCGGAACCCGCTCTCGCCCGCTGCGTCGGCGAGCCCTGCGTGGGTCATGCTTTGACCCTGTACCGCTGCATGCACCCTGCTGCGCATGCAACCTGTTTGCTTTCAACCAAACTATAGCAGCGGAAACCGTCGTAACTATGACCTGCAACCCACTCACAGAGTTCCTTTGCGGGGCCACCTTCGATAATCGTTCCGGGTAGGAACGACCTGCACAATATTCTGTGCGTTCCGGGGTGAAACACCACAAGTGTCAACATGACTAACTTTTACGCGAGGCATCCCGCTTGTAAATTGCGGCTGAAGTAGTCCGAGTTCTGAGTGGCCAAGGCAGAGCCATCCTGGCCTCTGCCTTTCCCTTGTTATGTGGACTCAACAAGCCGCATATAGTCTAGGACGGCCTCGCTGAAACCGTCCATGTGGCTCCAGGCACCATAGCCTACGCCATGCTTCGCGGAGGCAACGTTGATCATGTACCCGCGACCGTGCGGCGCGTTTACGCGATCCGCGGACTGCTCGTCCGTGATCACGACGATGCGGTCGTAACGCCCCTGGATGCCGCGCAGCGCGGCACCCAGTTGCGTACCCGCGTGCGGCTGGCTCCGCTCTATGGCGTCGCGCAGCGCGAAGCCACGGCGGGGCGGAACCGACTGCAGCCCGTTGGAGAAGGTGTAGACGCTTACCTTCTCCGCCAGTTCGCGCAGCAGCACGGCGAGACCGCAGGCCGCGTCGGTCCGCAACATCTCAGACCGGCGCGACAAGGGAGCCACCATCGATCCGGACACGTCTACCAGCACCACGGTGTGCCCTGGCAGGCGCGGCGCGTCCTGCAACGAACGGAACATCGCCCGCTCCAGTGCCTCTTCCAGCCGGGGAGCGTGGCGTGCGGCAGCCAGAAAGCGGAACGGCAGCACCCGGTCCGTCCTCATCGTGTCCAGCGCGGATTCGATCGCGGATTCGTCCACACCGGCAGCCTGCATGTTCCGCAGGTTGCGCAGAAGGGCCAGCGCGCCCAGCTTGCGCTCCGCCAGCAGGCGCTCCCAGTGCGCACGCTTGTCCCCGCCGGAAGAGAGTGCCACCTCCCACGTATCGGGTGTGGTTAGTTCTCCGGCGATCAGCCGCTTCCACAGCGCGGCCTGCGACGCATCCATGGGCTTCGCGTGGCACAGGAAGAGCACGTCCCGCAGGCGCACCGTGCCCGCTCGGTCGTACTTGGCCAGCGCGTACTCGTCGAAGGGGCAGAACGCGGCAGCCAGTCCCTTCTTCACCTGCGCGGAGAGCGGCACGCGTCCCTCGGCCCAGTAGATGGTCACAAATTCGGCCAACTCGTCGGCACGCTGCACGACCTGCGCGAGCGTAACCGCGACCAGGCCACGATGCGTGGCATGGCGCGCCATCTCACGCACCAGCAGCAGCGGGGCATGGCGCAGCTTGAAAGCGGTGCGCGCTTCCACAGCCAGCGACGCCACAGTTGCAGCAGACACCTGCGGCACCAGCTCACGCATGCGCTGCGCGATGGAGACACCCTCCTCGTAGAACTCGTCCTCCCACAGCATGCAGGCGAGCACGGTGCGCCGCAGCGCCTGTTCCGGCGTGAGCACAGCGGCGGCCGAACCCTCGTGCGTGCGGGGGCGGGTGCGCAGCGGCACTAGGTGACTCAGCTTCAATACGTTCAGCTTCATGGGGCACACCTCCTCCTTTGGGGATGAGCGGTTCGCGCACAAGACTCGTGCGGGGTATTGGTGATGTTCGCCGGGGAACAGGCGACGACGGCCGTAGCTACAGGCGCGGGTGGGCGCAAGCACTCACAGGCACCAGGCAGGAGTCGAACCTGCTCCTCCGCTTGCGCGGCGCTCTCCCGATGAAGGAACCGTCGTCTACGCCACCGGCGAGGCGAAAACCAACTCGATCAGTCGTCTTCGTCCTCAGGATCAAGTGGCACTTTCACCGCTGTCTTTGCGAAGCCGAGTCCGAGTTTGAAGCCAAGGTTCTTAAGCGGCCCCGGCACCACGTCGATGGCAAGCTTCTGCATCTGGTTGTAGTCAGGCCGGTTCTTGTCGTGATACCCCGTACAGTCGTAGACCGGAAAGGGCAGGCGTAAGTTGGGATGAACTTCCGTGCAGATCATAACCAGCTCGCTCTCACGGAAGCCGGTCATAACATGCGCATAACTGCACGTCTTACAAAGCGCGGTAGCTCCCACAGGAGTACCACCCTGCATATTCAGCTTGCCCATGGCAAGTTACTCTTTCTATCCGGAACTTATCCGGATGGTTACGCCACAAAGGGTGGCCAGGGAACAAGCGGCAACAGTCGAACGATGCTCTACCACTGAGCTACATGCCAAACATGCCGGCATGGCGGGACTCGAACCCGCGACCTTCGGCTTAACAGGCGATGAACCTGCTGCCTTCACCACTGGCCTGAGATACGGCCGTTTTCGCAACCTAAGTTGCTCCGGAACGGGCGGCAAGAGACAACACAGCGTAAGTGCCACACGCGGCCTTGTACTTCAGGGCAACGCCCTCGTCCCGCAGGCCTCCACTCTGCTGGGTTCCGGCCCCGGTCGAATAAGCGGAAGATGTATCTCTTCTCTTTCACCACGGAGACTGCGAACGAATACAGGTTCACGTTCGCGCACAGGTTGCGCGGCATCCGGGAAAGTACGGCCAGGGTTGCCGGGATTCGAACCCGAACCTTTACAGGATTGCCAGAAGGAACCCTGACCTGCGCCACGGATGCTGCTCTAATGCAATGCCGGAGGAAATATCGAGTTCAGCGTTGGTGGAATTCCGAGTCGAAGGAACTGAACTCATCGCCATCCGGCGTGTGCAATCGGGAAACGGCAATGCTTAGGGAATGCGTAGGACCCGGAGCAAATTTATTTGCAGGTAGGGAACCAACCCAGGAGCATGGCCCGGCGATCACCACAGAAGCGAATCGCTTCCGGGGACCTACGCATCGTGTTGTGCGCTGTATATTGCATCGGGCTTCTCCTACGCAGGAGTGAATATCTCATAGAAGAGAGTTCAAAATCAAGAAGCATCTTACAGAAATCATCAAATACTTACTAAATGTTATCGCGATGGGACGGCATCGCCATGCTCTCAACCCAAGTTACCCACTCGGCATCAGTGATCTCTCCTGGGGCCGCTCTTAATACCATCGCGGTTTCTTCGATTTCGCTGCAGGTAATTTCGTATCCGTTTCTTTCAAGAAAAATGCAGAGCGCAGCGAAGCCAGCCCCTTATTGCCGTCGATGAAGGGATGGTTTCGCAGGACCGCCCAGCACACGACTGCGCCTAGCGTCGGGATTCGACTTTCTCCTTCGTAGTGCTCCAGATGAGCAGGTCGCGCAAGTGCCGACTCGAGAAGGTTCTCGTCACGAACGCCTGGCAGACCGCCGTACCGTTCGATCAGCCGGCTTTGCACGTTTCGGAGTACATCGGCACGAACAAACGTGATACTCACTTCGCAAGCTCTCGATAAGTATTCCTGTGTCGACCTTCCGTCCGCAGAAAAGCCTCTACCTGCGCTGTGAACTCTTCGTCATAGGGCGTAAGTTGGTACACCCCACCGACTTTGGATACCGTAAGAAGTGAGTTCTCCTGAACGGCGAGGTCTTCAACAATGGGCTTTGGTAAAAGAACGCCGTAGCCATTGCCGATTTTGCGCATTTTAAGCTGCATAGCTGCTATATAACGAAAGTTATAACGAGGTGCAAGCCTGCCACGTCCTTCCGCCAATCGCAAGCCGCCGTATGACGTGAACGAAGCCGTTTCCGCCCTGAGCGCCGTTGACGCGAAGCTGCGCCGCCTGATCGAGCGGGCCGGGCCATGCACGCTGCGCATCAGCGGGTCGCAGTCTCCGTTTGAGGCGCTGGCGGAGTCGATCGTCTTTCAGCAGTTGCACGGCAAGGCGGCGCGGGCGATTCACACGCGGATGGTGGAGAGCTTTGGCGAGGTATGCGGCGTAGGTGTGCATCCGTCGCCACAGCACCTGCTGGACTGCCCGACACCGCAATTGCGCGGGGCTGGTCTCTCGCACAATAAAACGCTGGCGCTGCGCGATCTTGCCGCGAAGACGCTGGACGGCACCGTACCCAGCCTCGCAAAGATCCGCCGCATGGACGATGAGAGCATCATCGCGCACCTGACCCAGGTGCGCGGTATCGGGCGATGGACGGTGGAGATGATGTTGATCTTCCGTCTGGGCCGCCCGGATGTACTACCGGTGAGCGACTACGGTGTTCGCAAAGGATTTGCGCTGACCTTTGGCACCCTGAAGCCAGAGGACAAAGTGACGCCCGCCGACCTGCCCAAGCCGGACGTGATGGAGCGCCGCGCGAAAAAGTGGCACCCCTGGTGCTCCGTCGCAAGCTGGTACATGTGGCGCGCCTGCGACCTGGGCAAACCGGCGAATGCCGCGACGCTGCAGCCGGAGTAAGGGCGAAGATAGACGTATGCCCCTGCTTCTCTTTCTCGCACGCGCGTTCATCAACACCTTCGGCATTACCCAGCCGACGCCGCAGAACGAGCGGCGAGCGGCATACTTTATCGGCGCGACGCTCACGCTGGTACTGCTTGTGGTGGGCATGGTCGCAATCGCTTTCCTGCACATCCGGGTGTGAACGAAGTTTGGATGTGACTCGGAACCGGGTGCCCCATTCTTGCGAAGCAAGGGTGGGGTCAGGGATTCTCTCAGACGGAAGGTCTGTCCGCAGCTACAAGCATCCAAACCCACTCCTTCGCAAAGCCGCGAAAGGATGGGGCACCCACTTCTGTGGCAAGTTTTACACTGAATCCAGCCGTGGCCGACAACTTTGCCCAGACCCTCAAGCAGCAGACCGACATCGTCAAGATCATTGGCGAGTACGTGAAACTGCGTAAGGCGGGCGCGCAGAACTGGCAGGGACTCTGCCCTTTCCACAATGAAAAATCGCCGTCGTTCTCGGTGAACGCGACGCACGGATATTTCTACTGCTTTGGCTGCCACGCCAAAGGCGATGTCTTTACCTTCGTGCAGAAGCTGGAGAACGTCAGCTTTCCCGAAGCGGTGCGCATTGTCGCGGGCAAGATGGGCGTCCCGATGCCGAAGCGGGAGTTCGCCAGCCCCGAGGAGGCGCAGCAGGCGGGCCTGCGCAAGCAGTTGCTCGACATCCACGAGGCGGCCACCCAGTACTTTGAACAGGCATTGCAGCAGCCGGAGGCGGCGCGCGCGCGGGAGTACCTGACCAGCCGCGATCTCTCGGCGGAGACGCAAAAGCTCTTCCGCATCGGCTACGCGCCAGACGATTTCAACGCCATGCGCGAGGCACTTGCACGACACTTTCCCGAGGAAGTGTTGCGCTCCAGCGGCATCTTCTCCTCGAAGGAACAGGGCGACGACGGCAGGCCCACGGGCAACCTGTACGCACGCTTTCGCAAGCGCATCACCTTTCCCATTGCGAACGAGCAGGGCCGCACCATTGCCTTCACAGCGCGCGCGCTGGACAGCGACGACAAGAGCGGCCCCAAGTACCTGAACAGTCCGGAGACGGCGCTCTACACCAAGGGCAACACGCTCTTCAACCTGGACAAGGCAAAAGGCGCCATTCGCGCGCAGGACTATGCGCTGCTGGTGGAAGGCCAGATGGATTGCATCCGCGTTTTTACCTCGGGTGTGCAGCCGGTGATCGCCACCAGCGGTACTGCGTTCACCGGGCATCAGGTGCGCCTGCTGGGCCGCTTTACCAAGCGTGTAATCGTGAACTTCGATCCGGACACCGCGGGCGCCAACGCCGCAGAAAAGTCCCTGGCGCTGCTGACGGAGGAAGGCTTCGAGGTCACCGTTGTCACGCTCGAAGGCGGACTGGACCCGGACCGCTTCATCCGCGAGCACGGCATCGCCGGGTATGCCGAGGCGCTGCGCAACAAGCAGCCGCACAGCGATTACCTGATCGACCGCGCTCGCACGCTGTACCCGCAGCGCACCGCGGATGCGAAGGTGAAGGCGATGAACCTCCTGCTGCCGCACATCCGGCGCGTGCCGTCGGAGATCGGGCGCGCGCAATTCGTCGATGATGCCGCGCAGAAGCTGGCCATCGACTCGGCCATGCTGCGCAAGGAGTTGCAGCAGGCTGCCTCGCAGCGGCTGGGCAGCATCCGGCAGAACGCCGGTGCCGAGATCGGCGAAACCGAGCGTATTCTTCTCCGTGCGCTTGTGCTGCCGCCGAAAGAACGCGCACGCAAACGCGCCGCGTCAGAGATTGCGGCGCATCCCGAGTGGCTTGAGGGACTGGCCGCCGCCGATCTGCTGGAAGCGCTTGCAAATGCGCCGCTGGATGAGGTGCTCGACCCCATGCAGATTGCGCCGGACGACCGCAGCCGCGAGCTGCTGGTACGCGTTCTGGCGGGTGACGAACCTGTAGACATGGACACACTGACCGCCGACGCGGGCAATGCGCTGCACTCGCTGGAGCGTGCCCGGCTCGAGCGGCGCAAACGCGAACTGCGCGCCACCATCGCAGAAGCGGAGCGCCGGGGCGATGCCGGAATGCTGGACCCGCTCACCGCAGAGG
>CALMAP010000187.1:7150-11828 GCA_937859825.1 uncultured Terriglobus sp.
GAAGCGCGCCCTGCGGACGCTTTGACGAGCATTCAACCGCAGGGCTAGAGTCGCAACCATGCGTTTCACCGCTGCCCTGCTTGCCGCTGCACTCCTCACCTCTGGCGCTTTCGCTCAGAAATCTGTCAATCGCCCGCGCATCACAGGTGTTGCCTTCCTCAGCTTCTACACGGCCGACGTTGCCGCCTCGCAGAACTTCTACAGCAACGTGCTCGGCCTGCGGCATGTTCCGGATGTGAGGTCCACGATGAATGCCGTGGCCGACTATCCGGTAAACCGGTCCCAGTGGATTGAGGTGCTGCCTACCGTCCCGGACGACACGCACCGCCTGCACGCGGTCGGCTTCACCACGAAGAACGCCGCCCGGCTGCAGCAGTACCTCGCGGCCAAAGGTTATGCGGCTGAAAGCCCTCTGCACGACGGCATGTTTTCCGTGCGCGATCCTGAGGGAAATCTTGTCTACTTCGTGCAGAGCGGCAGCAGACGCGCTGTGGCGAAGAGCGCGCCCTCACCCACGGCCACCGCACGGCGCATCATCCACGCCGGTTTCGTGGTGCAGGACGCGGACAAGGAAAACCGCTTCTGGCGCGAGACGCTCGGCTTCAGGCCTTACTGGCACGGCGGCCACGACGATGCCAGCAATGACTACGTCTCGCAGCAGGTGCCCGACGGCACAGACTGGCTGGAGTACATGCTGAACGTGAAGCCCGATGCCGGCAGAAAACAGCTTGGCGTGATGGACCACGTCTCGCTTGGCGTGGAGAAGATGGACTCTGTCGTCGCACAACTGCAAAAGAACGGCTGCACCGGCGCGGACTGCACTGCGGCGAAACTCGGACGCGACGGCAAGGTGCAGCTTAATATGTATGACCCGGACCAGTCTCGCATCGAGTTCATGGAGTTTAAGCCCTCTGGACCGACCTGCTGCTCCACATACACGGGTCCGCATCCCAGCGCGTCGCGATGATCGTCTGCGGAGGAAGCGCCGGGGCAAAACAGTCCCAACCGGCGCTGCAGCGAAGCCTTCTCCTGTCCCTTTCCGATACAGACGTTTGGAACGCATTTCAGAAGATTGCGAAATCCCCTAGAGTTTCCTGCAATTGCGGGACGATCGACTGCGGACGCATGAGCCTGCCCTGGAAAGCGACAACTTTGACTGGATTTTCACGCATAGCATTCACACGTGATTGGTTCAGTAAAAAAGTCGATGGGCCGAATGGTCCAGCGCGTGTTCCCGCTCAAGCGGCAGGTGCGCGTCGTTGCCATGGTGGTTCCTGTTTCACATTGGTATGCCGCCGCAGAATGTGTCAGCCGTGCTCATGGCTGGGTTGCGCAACTCGCGAGCAGGAATGGGCGGCTGACCCGCGCGCTCGTCCTGGATTACTGGCTGCGCGAACTCACCCTCCGCGGCCCGTTCACGATTCCGTGGCGCATTGAGGATGTCTCTGGACTGCAGCACGCCGAACCTGGACGCGCGATCTTCTTCTGCTGGACGCATGTGCCTTTGATCGAATTTGCGCTGAGCACGCTGGTGGAACTCGGTCAGCAGCCGCTGATGGTGTGCGACGAGGGCATGATGGTGGACACAAACAAGTTCGTAGCTCCAGGATTGGCGGACCGCATGGACGCCATTCCGGCCCGGACGAGCTCCCTGCGCCGCGTGCTTGCCTCGTTACGCGCAGGCCGCTCCGTGGCGTGGCTGGCCGACCCATTGCTCGGCGGCCGGATCTCCAGTCAGACCCTTCGCCTGGTTGCGCTCTCCGGCGCCCGCCTGGTTTTTGGCTGGGGAGAACGCGATGGGGATGGCACGATCGCCATTCGCATGGTAGACCCGCCTTTTCCGGACTGTGAAACTCCCGCGGCAATTGAGGCGAACCTGGAAGTGCTGCGGCGCGAGCGCCGTAGGATTCTGCGGGAGCTCGGCTCCATCGATGAAGTTGGCGCGCCACTGGCAGCACAGCCGCACCGTCGGGTACCTATCCTGCGAGAACCATTTCCCCACAGGTAACCTGCCGTGCCGGGCGCTTTTACGCCAGCGACATACACTTACGGCATGCCTGAAGAAAAGAACAAATCCGAGCTCTGGCTGATCCGGCACGGCGAAACCGAATGGAGCCTCTCCGGCGCACACACCAGCTTTACCGAACTGCCGCTCACGGAGCATGGCCAGGAGCAGGCGAAGCGCCTCGCGCCCGTGCTGGCCAGAGTGCAGTTTGAACTGGTGCTGACCAGCCCGCGCCAGCGTGCGCAGCAGACGGCACAGCTTGCAGGCATCCACACCCAGGCGGAGATCGAGCCCAACCTGCAGGAATGGAACTACGGCATCTACGAAGGCAAGTCTACGCCGGAGATCCGCGAAACGGACCCAGACTGGAATGTGTGGACCAGCCCGATCACCGGCGGCGAGACGCTGCAGCAGGTGAGCATGCGCGCGCAGGCCGTGATTGATCGCTGCATCGCGCATGGTGGCCGCTGTGCGCTTTTTGCGCACGCGCACATCTTCCGCATTCTTGCGGGCGTGTGGGTCGGCCCCGGCGGTGGGCAGAACGGCGACCTTGGGGAGCGCCTGGCTCTCTCCACCGCAAGCATCAGTGTGCTCGGCTATGAGCGAACGACACGCGTGATCTCCCGATGGAACGAGTTGCCGGGCGCGTGATCCGGTTGCGAGCGCACGCGGTCCGCGCTGCATTTGCATCTCTGCGTGATGTTCGCACTGTTCGGCACCTGCTATGCGCAGTCGGCAGGCGGCGGCAATTCCACGCACCAGGAATGCTGCGATCCGCATCAGCCTTCTGAGACACCGAGCACGCGTATACTGTTGGATGATGCAGAACCCTTTCAGGCGTGAACGAAACGCCGATTCTCAAGCAGCACACCCTTACGATTTAGGCCCAGACGAGAACGGCATCCACCGTCGCGTGCGCTCCACCACGGTGTTATGCGTAAGGCGCAACGGCCATGTGGTGATGGCTGCCGACGGGCAGGTCACCATGGGCTCGGCGGTAATGAAGCAAACAGCGAAAAAGCTGCGCCGCCTTTATAACGACAAGGTATTGGCCGGTTTCGCCGGCTCCACCGCCGACGCTTTTTCCCTCTTCAGCCGCTTCGAGGGCAAGCTGGAGCAGTTTGCCGGCAACCTGCCGCGCGCCGCGGTGGAACTCGCCAAAGATTGGCGCACCGACAAGCTGCTGCGGCAACTTGATGCCCTGCTGCTGGTGGCCGATACCACCCACGTCTTCATGCTGAGCGGCAATGGCGACGTGATCGAGCCGGACGTGATGAACGGCGGCGCGATTATGACGATCGGCTCCGGCGGCTCGTTCGCTCACGCCGCGGCGCAGGCGCTGCTGGAGTCCACCGAACTTTCCGCACGCGACATCGTGACGAAGAGCATGAAAATCGCCGCGGAGATCTGCATTTACACAAACGAGAACATCGCAGTGGAGGAGCTGTCTACGCCGACAGCCCCCTGACAGTTCTCAGAACCAGAAAGAATTCCATGGCTATCTACCTTCCCGGCACCGCCGAAGACCAGTCCGTTTCCCTGGAACAACTCACGCCGCGTGAGATTGTCGCAGAGCTCGACAAGTACGTGATCGGCCAGCATGCCGCCAAGCGCGCCGTGGCCATTGCGCTGCGCAACCGGCACCGTCGCCAGAAGCTCGCACCTGAAGTGGCGGAAGAGATCATGCCGAAGAACATCATCATGATCGGTGCCACCGGCGTTGGCAAAACCGAGATCGCGCGGCGGCTCGCCAAGCTGACCAATTCGCCCTTTCTCAAGGTGGAGGCCAGCAAGTTCACCGAGGTGGGTTACGTCGGCCGCGATGTGGAATCCATCGTGCGCGACCTGGTTGAGACCGCTATCGAGATGGTGCGCGAGGAGAAGCTGGAAGAGGTGGAGGACAAGGCTGAGCTGAATGCCGAAGACCGCATCCTGGACCTGCTGCTGCCGCCCGCTCCTTTGCAGTTCTTTCATGAGAAAAAGAGCGATACCGCTGCAACCAGCGATCCGCAAAAGATTGCGCTGGACTTCGACACGCTTGTACTGAACGGAGACGCCGCAGCGGGAGAGCCCACATTGGCTGATCCAGAGGTGCGGCCTTCCGCTGCTCCCCCGACACTTTCTGACGAGCGTGCCCGCGACAAGCTGCGGCAGCAGTTCCGCGAGGGCAAGCTGGACGACCGCATTGTGGAGATAGACGCACGCGAGCGAAACATGCCAAATATTGAAGTAGTCGGCGTGGGCGGCAGCGAAGAGTCTGACGTAAACCTGAAGGACATCCTGCCCGGGCTCTTCGGTCCGCGCTCGCGCAAAAAGAAGATGAAGGTGTCCGAGGCCTTCGAGTACCTGGTCGAGGAAGAGGAGTCGCGCCTGATCGACATGGACCAGGTCACGCGCATGGCCATCGATCGCGTCGAAGAGTCGGGCATCGTCTTTATCGACGAGATCGACAAGATCGCAGGCCGCGAAGGTGGCCACGGCCCGGACGTTTCGCGTGAAGGCGTACAGCGCGACATCCTGCCCATCGTGGAAGGCACCACGGTGAACACGAAGTACGGCTTCGTCTCCACCGACCACATCCTGTTCATCGCCGCGGGTGCCTTTCACGTCTCCAAGCCAAGCGACCTGATTCCTGAACTGCAGGGCCGCTTCCCCATCCGGGTGGAGCTGCAG
>CALMAP010000188.1:0-2701 GCA_937859825.1 uncultured Terriglobus sp.
TCTTTATGTTGAATGTGTTTGTTCTGCGGTTGGTAGGTATCCAAGTCCAGCCGGTAAGTCGCGCCGCCGTCGGGCAGCGAGCCGGTCTGCGCGAAGCCGAGGCGCTGGTAAAAATCCGCGACCATGCCGTTCTTCTTCGTTGGCAGATACGTTCCCACGATGGCCTCGATGTCGTCGCGCTTTGCCTGTTCCACAAGCCGGTCGAGCATGGCCAATTCCATGTCTCGCTTCAAAACACGGCAGCTCATTAGCCACAGGTCCATGTAGAGTTCCCCGCCTTCGCGGCGGCCCAATACCACGGAGACGAGGCCGTTGTCGCCAAAGCGGTCGGTCAGGCGGCCGTAGAGTCCGATGTAGTTCGGATCGCTAGCGGCGGCTTGCATTTCCGCCAGCGTGTATCGGCGCGTGGTCAGGTTGAACTGGTTGGTCTTGTTCGTAAGCTGCGTAATGCGGTCGAGGTACACGGGCGTGAAACGCTCGATCTCTGCCGTCATCTCAAGGGAGTCGAGGTACTCACCATAGTCGGCAAAGGTGGCCTGCGCTGTGGCGCGCTGCGCATTTTCTGCATACTGCGCGGCGCGGGCGAGGTCATCGTTCGAGAGTGACACCGCCTCGAAGTAGCGCCCGGATTGCAGGATGGAGATGTAGCTTGCGGGATCGTCCCCGAACTCCGGCACGGCGATGCCCGGCACCTGCGCCGCGACGATGGCGCGCTCCGCCGGATTGTCATCGGCAAAGACGAAGGAATCCGCACCGAGGTTCAGTTCCTGCGCAATGCTTAGGATGTTCTCGTGCTTGGGCTCCCAGTTGGCGCGGAAGGCAGCAAAGTGCTCCAGCTTCAGCACGGAGTCAGGATGCGCGAAACCGGAACGGGCGACTTCATCATTGTTCTTGGAGCAAACCGCAAGCAGCACACCTCGGTCGCGCAAGGAGAGGCAGTACTCCTGGAAGGCGGTAAAGGCCTCGGCCAGCGGCGTCTCGCGGCCAATGTGGATGCGATCCACGCCGTCGTCCCCGATGACGCCTCCCCAGAGGGTGTTGTCCAGGTCCAGCACCAGCACCTTGCGCGAACGGCCGTGTGATGCAAGCACCAGCGACAGCAGCGACCGGGCTATGGCAACGTTTGCCTCTACCGTGAGCAGCAGCTTGTAAGAAAACCAGCGCTTGGAATCGAACCAGTTCACGAGGCCCAGGTGCGCTGAGAGCGTGTGCACGTCCTGCAGCGTGAGCCACGGGTGCTTCGCCGCTTCCTGCGCGAACGCGGCATTCAAAGCGAGATAATACCGCGTTGCGCCACCCGGCGAGACCGCGTCCAGATTGCCCAGCAGCGCATACGGCGGCAGCTCGAAGTTGTTCTGGATGATCTGGCAGCCGAGCGCCGCGTGCAACGACGACCATATCTGCCGGTAACGCTCTGCCTCGGCTTCGACCACGTGCGCAAGGGCGGCTTCCGTCGCTGCAATTCCAGGCACCGCGATCACGTTACGGTACGAGGTATGCAGATACACCAGGTCTGGCTTGAACTCGAGCAGCTCGTCCGTACCGTGCATCGCCTGCTCGTAAAAGCGACCGTACTCCGATTGATAGAACACCGGGCGGTAGCCCGCATCCAGCAGATGCAGCTCCCACACATCGACGACTTCATCGGTGGTCGATCCGCCGAGCACGGCGATACGAATGGGCTGCAGGCCCTCGCGGGCAGAGAACTCACGCCTGAGGCTTCGCCTCTTGCGAATAATCTGGTCAACATCAAGCGCGGCGAGACTCACGATAGTGCGGATTATATCGTTGCACCCGCTCGCGCACGGCTGTCCCGGGACCTTCGTATCGAATGAGGACACGCGAGCCTGTAACCGCAACGTGAGAAAATACGGTCATTCCGTTTGAGTGAGCGCCAGTGCTGTATCCGAGAAGTGTTGCCGATCCGCGATCTCCTCTGCCTGGAACGCAAGCACCACGACCCGGGCTGGTGCCGCCCCTCACATCGCTTCGTTTTTTCGCGGCTGTCTACGTCGCCTGTTATCACTCGGTACATCCATTTCAACAATGGGGAGTGTTGGTTCCGTTCGTTTCGGCAGGGTACACCGCAGTCAGCTTCTTCTTCGTTTTAAGCGGGTTCATTCTTACTTATACGTATGGCGAGGCGTTTGAAGCAGGCCGCGGAGATAGAAAAAGGTTTTGGATTGCCCGCTTTGCGCGCATCTATCCGGTGTATCTCGTCTGCACTGCCTTCGCGGTGTATGTCTACCGTTCGCAGCTCTACCCTCGTTTCCATCTCATCGCCCTGGGTGCCGATCTTTTCATGGTCCAGTCATGGTCCGTGCGCATGGTCGCCTTCTTTAACAACCCGGCCTGGAGCCTGTCAGTAGAGGCTTTCTTTTATGCCGTATTTCC
The DNA here is from genome assembly GCA_937859825.1 of uncultured Terriglobus sp. Lineage (GTDB taxonomy): Bacteria > Acidobacteriota > Terriglobia > Terriglobales > Acidobacteriaceae > Terriglobus. The sequence goes on from CALMAP010000188.1 coordinate 2,395, forward strand.
TTTCCTTGTTCTGAAACTCCGGCCCGGCAGGCCGGCCACCGCGGTAATAACCTTCCTCGGAATGTGGCTTCTGGCCATGGTGGCACCTGCGCTGATTATTTGGCACGATCCGGCGGCAGGCTGGCATGAAGCTGCAAACAGTAAAGATGGGCTGGCATTTATGGTGCGGCGCTATCCAATCTTTGCTTTGCCGGAGTTCGCGGCTGGAATGACTTTGGGCTGGCTTCATCTGCGCTTCAGGTTGACACACAGGATGGCAGCGTCACTCCTGGTGCTGGGTATCTGCGGAACGTTGTTGTCTCTTTCC
>CALMAP010000188.1:2711-7845 GCA_937859825.1 uncultured Terriglobus sp.
GACCGGTTACCTTTCGTGATGCTGCACAATGGTCTGCTTCTTCCATTGTTTGCCATGGTCATCCTTGGCTTGTGTTATCCGAATAAACTGGCGACGATGCTTTCCTGGAAGCCCCTGATGTTTCTGGGTGAATCAAGCTATGCCTTATACCTCTTCCATTTCGCATACAACGACCTGGCAAGGTCGCATGGCGTGCCGGAGACCATACCTGGCCTGGCCTGGCGCATGCTGATCGTTGTTCCGGTCAGCGGTCTGCTCTATGTGCTGATCGAGCGCCCAGGACGGAGATGGATATTGCAACGCTTCGCCATGAGAAAATAAGCATGCTCACGTAAAGCACCTATCAGCATGCTGTTCAACTCATTCCCGTTCCTCCTCGGCTTTCTGCCGGTGGTTGTGGTTGGCGCGTATCTGGTGCGCGACTGGTTCGGCGTGCGCATGGTGCAGGCCTGGGTGTTGCTCGCGTCGGTGGTGTTCTATGGCTGGAACAAGCCATCGCACCTGCCGTTTCTTTTCGGATCGATCGTGGTGAACTTCCTGCTTGCGCGGCGGATCGCGGCGAGCGGGCAGCCCCGCAGAAAGCTGCTGTTGCAACTGGGGCTGGTCCTGAACATCAGCTATCTCTGCTACTTCAAGTACACCTCGTTCCTGCTTCGGAATTTCCGGTATTTCTTTCATTCAGGCTTCGATGTGCGAGAGCACAGCTTTCCGCTCGGCATCAGTTTCTTTACCATCACGCAGATCGCCTATCTGGTGGACGTATATCAGGAAGCGCTGCCCGCAATGGGGCTGCTGGACGCATCGACCTTTGTGTCGTTCTTTCCCTATGTCATTTCCGGGCCGATTCCGCGCGCGAACCGCATGCAGGCGCAGTTCGGAGACTTCGGCGGCAAGACCGGCCGCCGCCATGAATTGCTCACGCGCGGCATCTATCTGTTCTCGCTTGGGCTGGCGAAAAAGGTGTTGTTCGCCTTCGTGTTCACGCCCATCGCGGGGGCCGTCTTCGACACGCACGCGGCCGTCTCGGCGCTGGAGGTCTGGATCGGCGTCTTTGCCTACACGCTGCAGTTGTACTTCGATTTCAGCGGCTACTCCGACATGGCGATGGGCGCGGCGATGATGCTGGGCATCGAGATTCCGCGCAACTTCGATGCGCCGCTGCGCTCAAAATCGTTGATCGAATTCTGGGAGCGGTGGCACATCTCTCTGTCGGAATTCATCACGACGTATCTGTTCACGCCCGTGATCAAGGCGATGCCGAAGGCAACGCTTGGCCGCGTGATGGTCACCGTCTTCATCGTCATGGTGATCGCCGGCTTCTGGCATGGCCCGGCGTGGACATTCGTCATCTACGGCGCGGTACATGGCGCTGGACTGGCGATCAATCGCTACTGGCGGAAGAAGAAGCTTGCAAAGCTGCCCGCGTTCCTATCGTGGGCCCTCACCTTCACCGTCGTGCTGCTTTCGTTTCTGATCTTCCGGGCGGCCAGCATGCGCACTGCACTGCACCTGATGGCGGCCATGGTCAACGTGCACCACCTGGCCGGGTTCGACAATGTGAAACCTGCGCTGCAGGGGCTTACCGTCATCTCGCGGCTTGTGCTTCTGCCTGCGGGCATCGTTGCCGCATTTTATGGCCGCTCGACGGACGACCTCCGTCAGCGCTTTCAGCCGTCGTTTGCAAATGCACTGCTGGTGACCGGGGCGATTGTGGCGAGCTTTGCCTTTTCCGTCTTCAACGACGCACCTGACTTTCTCTACTTCAAGTTCTAGCGGGGTGGTCCATGTCTTATAAAAAGTGGCTCGCCACCGTCGCAGGCCTGTTCGGGGTCACTCTTGTCGTGTTCGTGCTGCTAGTGGCGTTCACGCAACGCGTCGTGACCGCGCCCGGCTACATGCGCGAGGTGATGGACCCGCTCACCTCAGTGCTGGACATTCCCTTCAGCTGGAAAGGCCTGAACTGCGACGTGGTCGTCTACGGGGACTCGACCACCATCACCGGCGTCGATCCGCGCGTAATTACGGCGGGCACAGGCATGAGCGCATGCAACATAGCCTCCATTCGCGACGTGACAGACGCGACCGGCACGTTTCCGCTGGACCGCTACCTGGCCAACAACAGGCGGCCACGCTATATCGTCTTCGAGTACGCTCCGGACTTCTTCTTTCGCAGAACGGACTGGGACGACATCGGTGCCTACGCTCCGTTTGTGCTGCTGCTGCGGCAACACGCCACGGCGAGGGCGGCCTGGCTCATGCTGGTGCACCCCAAGTCGACCCTGCGCTTCGTGCTTCCTACGCTTCGCGATCACTATCAGCGCAAGGGCGAACTGCCGCGCCTGCACAGCATCTATGACCCCGTTATCGCGAAGTACGAGAGCAGCAAGGGCCTGTTCACTACCGCGGAACACCCTATGAACTTCTGCGAGGAACCGCCGCGTCCCCTCTTCGGCAAGCTCGACCCGAGGTGGGCCGAGGACCTGCGAAGGCAGTACGCCAAAAGCGGAACAACCGTGATCGTGAGAACTTCTGCCGTGCCCGGGTGCGACCCGGAGCTTGAGACCTTTCGCAAAGACGTTGCGCCTCTGGTGGATGGCGGTATCCCGACCCTGCCGATCGAAGACTTCGTCCACGGCGACCGCCACTTCACGCTGGAAGGTGCACGTCTGAACACGGAACTGCTGAACCGCCTACTGCACGCACGCGGTGCGGAAACCCATTCCTCCAACGCGCCTGTTCAGCAGCAAAATGCATTGCAACCCAGTCCCAACAGTGTTGGAGACCTACAGAATGACGGTTCCGCTCTCCACCTTCAGGGGGAAGGACAATCCGTCCGTTGACCTCCCAGTCCCATGCAAATCACGTTCACACGATTTTGCGTTGACAAGCCTGTCTCCACTCCGCTACAAGCACATCGCTCATAAAACATGAACGTCAGCGGTTACGAAACTTCGTCACTGCTGCAAACCAAGTGCTCTTTTTCGGAGGCTCGATGTTTCGCACTCGTTCCGTCCTTGCGCCGTTTCTGGCGTCATCGCTGGCACTCTCACTCGCGCAGGTGGCTGTCGGCCAGTCCGACAGTTCGTCACTTTCCGGCACCGTCACCGACACGAGCGGCGCGGTTCTGCCGAACGCCAAGGTCACCATCACCAACAACGCGACCAAGGCCGTCAACACGGTTAACAGCAATGACAGTGGCACCTACACCGTTCCCAACATTCCATCGGGCGATTACACCGTTCGTGTTGAGGCGAACGGCTTTCAGAGCTACAACGTTCAGAATGTGCACGTCGATCCAAGCATTGGGCGCCGTGTAGATGCCTCGCTGAAGATCGGGGAATCCACCACCTCCGTCGAGGTGCAGTCCGACGTGAACACCGTACAGACTGAGAGCGCCGTGGTCGGCCAGCTCGTTACGCAGGAACAGATCAAGAGCATCCAGCTCAACGGCCGTAATCCGCTCTATCTTTCGCAGCTTGAGCCCGGCGTGGTGCGCAATGCGCCCATGGCTTCGTTCTCCTTCGGTCTCGACAACGGCCTGAACATTGGCGGCGCGCGCTCCCAGGAAAGCCTCATTACCCTGGACGGTGCACCCGCAGTGCGTACCCGTTCCAACGGTACAAGTGTCGGCGTGGCCGACGTGGATTCCACCGGCCAAGTGCAGATCCTGACCAACAGTTACCAGGCCGAGTATGGACGTACCTCGGGCGGACAGGTACGCATCGTACCCAAGAGCGGCACAAGCACGCTGCATGGCTCCGCCTATGAATACCTGCGCAATACCTTCTTCAACGCCAACACCTGGCAGCGCAAGCTGCCCACAAACATCCTGCGCACACGCTCACGTCCACCGGGATTCGTATTCAACCAGTTCGGCTACAACTTCAATGGGCCGGTGACCTTTCCTGGATTCAACACCAGCCGCACGCACCTGTTCTTCCTGTTCGGTCAGGAATATGTTCGCTTCAACAACGAAGACACTGCCTTTCAGAAAGTGCCGACCGCGCTGATGCGCACCGGCGACTTCAGCGAGCTGCTCGCCCCCAACATTTTCTATAGCGGCAACAATACTCAAGTGTTCAACCCGCAAACCCGTGTTGCCTATGCGGGCAATCGAATTACGTCAGGCCTGAGCGCAAATGGGCTCGCACTGCTCAATGCATTCCCGGCGCCGAACGCTGCAGGTTCCAATTACAACTGGGCAGATGCGGCGACCGAACGCCAGACCCAGCGTAAGGACACCTACGTTATCGACTACATTCCGGCAGAAGCGCACCGCCTGCGCTTCACCGTGCTGAACTACAACTACACGGACTACTCACCGCACTACGGCAACTTCAATCGCAATCCGCGTATCTTCCTGCGGCCAAACCAGATCGGTGTCATTCACTACACGTGGAACGTGTCGCCAAGCTTTGTGAACGAGGTAATCGTCTCCGGTGCGACCGACCACGTCACCATCAACATCGACACTTCCAGCGGCCTGTATGACCGCACCAAGTACGGCATCAACTACCCGTACCTCTACCCCAACAACAAAACCTTGCCAAACAAGATCCCCACGGTGTCGATTGCGAACTTCACCCTGCTGGATGGAGGTCCATACCCTTCACGGTCGGGCGGCATTGTCTACAACGGCGCAGACACCATCACCAAGGTGCTCGGCAACCACACGTTGAAGGCCGGATTCAATTTTGAGTACGCCGGCGAAAACAACTTCGACCAGATCACTGTATCCAACACGCCTGGCTCCACCAACAACCAGAACGGACGCTTCAACTTCACCGACTCACGCACACTTGCCTCAGCCAGTTCCGTCGGCACCAGCGGAGTGGCTGTAGCCAATACGGCACTCGGCCTGTTCGACACCTATGGGGAAATCGGGCAGCGTTCCTACACGTTGTACCGCAGCACCATGTATGAAGGATTTGTGCAGGACCAGTGGCGCGCTACGCCAAGTCTCGTGATCGAGGCGGGCCTCCGGTATAGCTGGTACAACCCGTACTACGCAAAGTGGGGCAATCAGTCAGTCTTCAACCCGGCCAACTACAATCCCTCGATCGCAGCCGTCGTCAATCCGTCTACCGACGTAGTGACAACCCCAAGCGGCGACCAGAGCCGCTATAACGGTGTA
>CALMAP010000188.1:7855-11154 GCA_937859825.1 uncultured Terriglobus sp.
CGGCAGCAAGTTCCCATCCAGTGCACAGGGCCATGTGAATGCGGACATTCTTGCCAATGGATACTCCTTCCTCTTCCGCGGCTACAGCGACACTTACTCGCCTACTATCAAAACGGACATTCAGCCTCGTCTCGGCATCACCTACCAGGTCCGTCCCGGTACGGTAATGCGCGCAGGCGGTGGCCGCTATACGCAACGCCTGGGCATCACGGACAACATCTTCACAGGAGGTAATGCGCCGTTCCAGCCGTCGAGCACGGTTGCCCTTGGTGGAGCGGATCTACCTGGTGGAGTGGGTTCCAACCTCTTCCCATTCAATTATTCCTCCCAGGCTTTCAACTATCCAAGCCCCAACTCCTACAACTGGAACGCAACGGTTGAGCAGGAGTTCTCCGGCCTGGGTGTTCTTACGGTCGCGTATGCGGGCCGCAAAGGTGTCCACCTGGAGGAGTTGCTGAATATTAACCAACTCCAGCCGGGAACGGTGCAGGCAAACCCGACCGGAATCCAGCAGGATTCTCTTCGTCCATACAAGGGCTTCTCCAACATCAACCAGGCGACGAATGGGGGCGCTTCGTTTTATAACTCGCTGCAACTCAACCTGCGCCGCCGCCTCACGAAGGGTCTGCTCTTCGGTGTGGCGTACACGTGGTCCAAGAGTACGGACTTCGGTTCGAGCAACGGCACCAACCTGCCGAACGCCTTTGACAAGAACATCTACTACGGCGTGAGCGACTTCGATCGCCGCCACGTCTTCGTCGCCAACGTGGTCTACAACATCGACCAGTACTCGCGTTCCAGCAATGGCTTCGCGCGGGCGATTCTGGGACGTTGGCAGGTGTCGAGCACGCTGCAGGGGCAGACGGGTGCACCGCTGAACGTGTCCACGGGCACAGACTTCGCGGGTGTTGGACCCGGCTCGGGCAGCCAGTTGGTGCCGACCACTGCCCGGCCGCAGCCGTTTAAGTCGTTTGCTGGCCAGTCGGGTACGTCCACCTGGTTCGATACAAGCGTGTATCCAACCCGCATCAATGCCACCGGTCAGGTCGTGCGCGATGCGACAACCCTTACATCACAATTCGCTGGCCGGTTCGCTCCTCGCGGAACGCGCAACCAGATCTACGGCCCTGGATTCCAGAGCTACAACGCAGCACTAAACAAAACCATCCCGATCATCCCCGGACACGAAAGCCAGACGCTGGTCTTTCGCGCGGAATGCTTCAACATTCCCAACCATCCCACGCCTGACAATCCGGACACCGGCTACACGTCAGGCACCTTCGGACGGAGCACGACCAAGGGCCAGACGTATGGTGCCGACCGGCAGTTCCAGTTCAGCCTTCGCTACGCCTTCTAACGAATCATAGGAAAACTTACGGGTTCCGCGTCTTTGTTCGAGCGGAACCCGTTTTCTCTTCTGAATGCATTTGGCTTTCCCCGGAGATTTGCACCACATGACCGTCCGTAAGCACTCACGCCTGTCCCACCGCTTTGCACTTGCCGCCGCTGCCGTCACCGCGTCTGCCGCTCTCATTTCCGCGCAGACCTCCAAGGCACCCGACATCACGAAGACGCCCACCCTCTACGTGGTTCCCTATGCCCACCTTGACACGCAGTGGCGGTGGGAGTTTCCGCAGGTCATCAGCGAGTACCTGCTGAAAACCATGCGCGTGAACTTCGACTACATCGATAAGTACCCGCACTACGTCTTCAACTGGACCGGCTCGAATCGCTACCGGCTCATGAAGGAGTACTTCCCCGACGACTACGCGCGCATGACGAAGTATGTTGCCGCCGGCCGTTGGTATCCCGCAGGCTCGTCCGTAGAAGAGGGAGACGTGAACCTGCCCTCGGCGGAAGGGATCTTCCGGCAGGTGCTCTACGGCAATACCTATTTCCGCAAGGACTTCGGCAAAGCATCCGACGAGTACATGATTCCGGATTGCTTTGGCTTCCCGGCATCGCTGCCCACCATCCTGCACCACGCCGGCGTGAAGGGCTTCTCCACACAGAAGCTCAATGCCGAATGGCAGCCCGCGCCGAAGGTCGGTGGTCCGGACTCGCCGGAGAAGACGCCCGAGGGCATCCCCTTCAATGTGGGCCGATGGATTGGTCCAGATGGTTCCAGCGTCTTTGCGGCGTTGAATCCAGGCGGCTACGGAAGCAATACCTATACCGACATCAGCAAGGTCAACCAGCCGGTCCCCGCGCCGAAGCTGCCTGAGTCTGAGATTGCAAAACTTACGCCGCAGCAGAAGCGCGTCTACGGCCGCCTGAGCCAGCGCGAGCGGCAGGAGCCCAACTGGGTCGAGCGCATCGACCTGGACGGCAAGGTGACCGGCATCTACGCCGATTACCACTACGTGGGCACCGGAGACATCGGCGGCGCGACCCAGGAGTCTACGGTCAAGCTGCTGGAGGCCATCGTCACGAAGTCCGAGACGGTGCTGCCCATGCAGCCGCTGCCCGACTTTATGAAGTCCGCCGCGCCCGCTCCCGGTAAACCCGTCCGCGTAGGCGAAGGTCCGGTCACCGTGATCGAGACCACCGCCGATCAGCTCTTCAAGGACATCCCCGCCGGTGACGCGGGACGCCTTCCCACCGTGCAGGGCGACCTGGAACTGATCAACCATTCCGCCGGTTCGCTCACTTCGCAGGCGTACCACAAGCGGTGGGTGCTCATGAACGAGCGTCTCGCGGACGCGGCGGAGAAGGCCTCTGTCGCCGCCGCATGGATGGGTGGTCAGCCCTATCCGCAGCAGCGCCTGACCGATGCGTGGACGCTTGCGCTTGGCGGCCACTTCCACGACACCGGCGCGGGCACGGCCACGCCGCTCTCTTACGAGTACGCCTGGAACGACGATGTGCTGACCGCAAACCAGTTTGCGGGCATCTTCACCTCCGCAACGCAATCGGTTGCCTCCGCGCTGGACACCAGCGGCGCGGGCACGCCGGTGGTGCTGTACAACAACCTGAACATCGACCGCGAGGACCTCGTCAGCATCGACGTACCTTCCAGCCTCGCAGGTGTGAAAGCGTTGAAGGTGAAGGGTCCGGGCGGCGAGACGACGGCGCAGGTGGCCGAGGGAAGAGTTACTTTCCTGGCAAAGGTGCCGTCCGTCGGCTATACCGTGTATCACCTGGAGAACGAAGGCAAGGCAAGAACAAACGGCGCGCTCAAGGTAACGAACAACTCGCTTGAGAACGAACGCTACCTTGTGAAGCTGAACGGCGACGGCGACGTGAGCAGCATCTTCGACAAATTGGTCGGTAAGGAACTTCTCTCCGCACCCATTCGG
>CALMAP010000189.1:0-5556 GCA_937859825.1 uncultured Terriglobus sp.
GAACGGCCGGCGACGCTCTCGCCCGCCGTCGTCGGCGGCGTGATCCGCGGCGCCCGGCTTGATGGTGTGGCTGCTCTTCTGCGCATTGCCGCTGTGGCCAGGGCATACAGGGCAATGCACCCGATGCGGCCAAACCCGCGCCGTCTGGCAGCCACGGGACCGCTCTTAGAGTGAACAGGAGGACGCTTGTGCTTGACACAAAGAAGGCTTCGCATGGCTGGGATGATTCCAGCTTATTGCACGCGAGGGAGCAGCGCGTCACCCCGCAAGTTCCTATCTGGATTGTGCGGTGACCGTTTCAGGTACACGTCCCGTGCTGCTGCCGCTGGTGCCAATCATACCGGGTGTGGCATGTGCCAGGTATCCCGTCAGCGCAGCCGCATCGTTCCAGCGGGGCAACTTCCATCCATCGTCTATGGCCAATAACAGATAATTGCCGGGTACCACGTTGTTTAGGTGAAAGCTGCCATCAAGATCGCTTTGATCGCGGCGGTAAAGCTGTAACGAGCCATCGGCACCGGCAGGAACCAGCACGACCATCGATCCCGGAACGGGCTTGCCGTCTCGCTGCACAAAGCCTTCCAGCGCGGGAGCGTAGGTGGTCACGGTCAGGTCTACCGCAACGTTGCCTTTGCCGCTGATACGTAGCGTCTCACTTGAAGATCGCTTGCCGTTCACGGTCAGGCCCGTCACATTCAACACACGCCTGTCGCTAAAGAGGGTGAAGCGATAGTCGCCGGGAGGAACGCTTGCGAGAGTTACCTCGTTCGTGCCGTTCGTACGCTCGGAAAGCACGCCGGGCCGCAGGGTGGCCGCTTGCATGCTGCGCAGGTTTAACTGGATTTCCGAGGGAAGTTCCGCACCGTTGAGGGTGTGCAGCGTTGCGTGTACGGTGGCGTTCTCGCCCGCGCCTGCCGGGGGCAGGTCAATGCTGGTGGAGCCGCCTGTCAGGTCGACCGTGCCGTCCATCTGCGGCAGGCGGTTGCCGGGGGAGAACGTTTGCATGGTGTAACGGCCGGGCGCCAGACCCGTGAGCACCACGTTCTGCCCAGACTGCCCGCTCATCTGGAACTGCACCGGCTCGGTTGTGCCGAAGACGCTCCGCATTAGTTGCGGAAAGACACGGTTCGGCCCGTCACCCCCGGGCATACGCATCGTGAGCGTAAGTGCGCGCTCGGGCTGCATGGTGAAGTTTGCGGCGATTCGCTCGCCGCCCTTGATGACGATGGGTGCAGCGCCTGCGGAGTCGGTGCTGCTTGGGTAGAAGAGTTCCGGGTAAGCGACATCCAGCGCGGGATCGATCGCCGAGCGATAAGAGTACAAGGCGTTCTCCTGTTCCATGCGGGGATGCGTTGCGTACCACGGCGCGCCCGAAGCAGAAAGAAAGAAGCGCCCGGGCGCGACGCCTGCGAACTCAAAGCTGCCATCGTCGTTGGCGGTGGCGCTGCGCACACGCTGCACGCGCTGGCTGCCGCCCTCGACGGAGTCGGTCTCTACGGCTTCCAGACCGCTGCCAGGAATCTCGCGATACAACGCAAGCTGCGCATGCTGCACCGGGTCGCCCGCCTCATCGAGCACGCGGCCCGAGATCACGGCAGAGGGGGTGAGCACCAGTTCGAGCGCATCGGCCGGCAGGCCAGCGCCAAGCACGATGGCGGTGGAGAAACCTTCGTGCTGCTGGTACGCCGCGCTCAGGTATCCCGCCGCACTGGCGCGCAGGCTGTACTTGCCCGCGGGTGCGGCGAGGCGGTAACGGCCTTCAGCGTCGGTGCGGACGGAAGCCGTCGCCGCGTCCTGATTGTTGTTCCTGCGCGGTTGCCTCCCCCCTGTTTCCGCATTCGTGCTTTGCTGCAGCGTTACGGTCGCATTGGCAATGCCATGGCCATCCACCGCGCTGAGCACGCGCCCGCTGATGCGTTCGGAGGTAGCTGCCTGCTGCGGGCGCGTGGCACTCGAACGTTGCCGGCCTGAAGTCTGCGCGGAAAGAGTCAACGCGGTGAGCGCGAGCACCGGGAGTGCGAACCAGAACCGCGACATGCCCTTCACTCCTTGTCCAGTTCCGCGGTGTCGATTGCGGTCACATTTGCGGTTGCGTTTTGTCCCGCAGTAACCGTAACGGGTGTGCCCTTGCCGGCAAAGGCACGCATCGCCTGGGGGTCGCGGAAAGGTATCTGCAACATGCGGGCGTCGCTTACGGCGAAGAGTTGGTAACTGCCCGGGGCCACGTTCTGGATGGTGAACTTTCCATCGGAACGGGCTACCGCCTGCAGTGCGCCGCTATGCCCGTCCGACGAGACAAGCAGAAGCGCGACGAAGTGCGTGTTGTTCTGCGTGGAGCCGGGTGCCGTGATGCCGTGGCTGCCTGTGTCGACGGTGCCTGTGACGGTTGCGCCATCGTCCCGCAGAGTTACGTCGATCGGGTCGGCAGTGCCGCCGTCGCCAACGGCAAGGGGACGCCGCATCAGGTCGAGGCCGCCCGAGGTCATGCTGCTGATGTAACCGCGCACGGCCTGCCCATGCACGGTGTAGACGCCGGGCTGCACATTCTCAAGCGCGGCGCCTGAATCGTCGTTGTGGCGCACGCTGCTGCCACCGAAGGTTCCGCCACTGTCGAGCGGACGAAGATACACCTGCACCAGGTCGCGCGGCTCCCCAGGTGGCGCGTTGTTATTGCTGCCTTGCGAAGCCTGGGTGAACTCCGTATGCACGCGGATGGGAATGCGGCCGCCCGCGGCCAGCGAGACCGGGGCGTGCTCCAGCGGCCGGTTGGCCACGGTAAGCGGCACGCTTGCGGAGCCCTGCTGGGGGCCAAAGCTGGTGAGCAGCAGCGTGTACTCTCCGCTTGGCAAGGAGCCTTCCACCGCGCCATCGCGCGCATTCCAGCCAAGCTGGTAGCCGTTCATCGCGTCCGCTCCGGCAACGCGCACGTTGATCGGAGAGTTCTCCGGCTGGTTCTGCACCGGCACCGCGATCGGAAAATAGGTTGCGGGTCGAAGATGAAGCTCCGCATGCTCCTCCGAGCCATAGTGCAGCCGCAGCTTCGCAGAAGAGTTCAGCGTACGCGTGTCGCCCAGAAAGTCCGGCGGATACTGCTGCGTGATTGCGGTACGCTGCTCGGAAAGTGGTTCTCCCCCCGCCCACTCTGCCGTCATCACCGTGTACTCACCCGGCTGCAGGTTCGTAAAGCGGAACTCTCCAGTGGTGCCGACGGTGTGGTTCCCGACCGGCAGCCATTGGTAGGCGCCGTCAATCACCGAGTGGCGCAGCAGACTCACACGCACACCCTGTGGAGAGTCCACGCCCGCCGCGCTTACCTGGCCTGAAACCACTGCTGTGGGCATGAGGCGAATGGCGATGTCCGTTGCATTGAGTGAGTCGTCCAGCGTGATGGGCACCATCTGCTCGAGTGAAAGATACCCGGGCCTGCGGGCGGTGAGCGCGGTTGCGAGCATGAGTCCGGGTGGAGGCGCGCTGGGGCCTGCCCAAGACGTGATCGTACCCTTCTGGCTTCCCTGTGCCGCGGCAGGGACACTCAGATCGACAGCGAAGTGCCCCTGGCTGTCCGTCATGGTTGCCAAGCGGCCATCGTTTCCGGCTACAAGCGCCCGTCCGATTGGCTTGTTCGTCACGCCATCGCGCACCGTGCCGTGCAGGTGATAGATCGTATCGGTCGTACTCTGCCCACACAGCAGCGGCGCCGCACCAAGAAGTACGAGAACAGGCAGGCGGCGAAGAGAGAACGGCCAGGGAGATCGCGGCATAACAGGTACTGTATGCATGGTGGACGCAGGAGCCCGGAAAAAGTTCAACGAAACTCTGAGCAACAGAGGCAGCTTCCGGAACTCACCTCACGCCATCCCATCATCTACTTTGTTCCAGGACCATTCCCGATCTTGGGCTCGCTGCTCTCAATCTGGGCCGGTGCAAACGGATGGGGTGCGCTTGGCCCTTCGCCCAGCTTGTCGCCCGCATCGCCCATCGTCTGGCCGGTGAGTGCACCGCTCACGGCGGAATCCATCATCAACTCCGCGAAGCGGTGCGTCTTCTTGTCGAGGGAGTCAATGGCGCGGCGGATCAGCTTGTAGTCGCCGCCTTTTACGCTGGCTTCCAGCTCTTGGACACCCGCGTGAATCTTCTGGACTTCGTCAAAGGAAAGCTGCTGCCAGGCGGCGTGCTTCTGGCCCTTTGCAACAGCGTCCAGGATGGTGGCGGCCTCGTTCTTTGCCTCAATTCCCTGGCGTTCGCTCAGGTCCTGCTCCGCGTAGTCGAAGCTCTCCAAAATCATGCTTTCGACCTGTTCATCGCTCAGGCCGTAGCTTGGCTTGACCTCGATTTCGGCAGCCTTGCCGCTGCGCTGTTCGCGTGCGCTTACCTGCAGGATGCCGTTGGCATCGATCAGGAACTTCACCTCGATGCGCGGCAAACCCGCGGTCATGGGCGGAATGCCCTTCAAGTCGAACCGGGCAAGGGAGCGGCAGTCTTTTGCAAGTTCGCGCTCGCCCTGCACCACGTGGATGGCGACGTTGGTCTGGCCATCCACACCGGTAGTGAAGTGCTCCGTTGCGGAAGCAGGGATCGTGCTGTTCCGCTGAATGATCTTGGCCACAACGCCGCCGAGGGCCTCAATGCCGAGTGAGAGCGGAGTTACGTCCAGCAGCAGCATCTCGCTGGTCGCGGCCGAGCCACCCGCAAGAATGTCTGCCTGCACGGCTGCACCCAGCGCTACGACCTCATCCGGGTTCAGCTCCGTGTGCGCCGACTTGCCGCGTGCGCCGAGTTCAAAGACTTCATCCACCAGCCTGCGCACCGCGGGTATGCGCGTGGAACCGCCGACCAGCACAACCTCATCGATCTGGCCGGGCGCGATGCCCGCGTCTTTGATCGCCTGCCGTGCGGGCTGGGCGGTGCGCTGAATGACCGGCGCGATTAGCTGCTCAAACTGCTCCCGCGTAATCTCGCGCTGGTAGTGCTGGCCGCCACTCAAATCGACGTCGAAGTGTGCTTTCTCCTGGGAAGAGAGCGCGATTTTGATTTCGATGACCGCTTTACGGACCTGCTGCACCAGCGACGGATCGAGCTGACTTCCCGCCTCCTGGTTCAATTCCTTGCGAATTTCATCCAGCGCGATGGAAAGTAGCAGATGGTCGATGTCATCACCGCCCAGGTGCGTATCGCCATTGGTGCTGATGACCTCGAAGATGCCGTCGTGCAGCTTGAGGATCGAAACATCGAAGGTTCCGCCGCCAAAGTCGTAAACCGCAACCGTTCCGATTTTTGCCCGGTCCAGCCCGTACGCGAGCGCGGCGGCCGTGGGTTCGTTCACCAATCGCAGAACGTTGAGGCCGGCGATGCGGCCGGCGTCTTTGGTGGCCTGGCGCTGAGCATCGTTGAAGTATGCAGGCACGGTGATGACCGCACGCGAGACCGCCGATCCGAAAAAGCGCTCCGCATTGCGCTTGAGTTGCTGCAAGACCAGCGCGGAGATCTCCGGCGGCGTTAGTGTGCGGTCACCTACCTGCAGCTTGAGCGTGCCGGTGTCGCCTTCTTCATTGGTGA
>CALMAP010000189.1:5566-19997 GCA_937859825.1 uncultured Terriglobus sp.
AAGGGAAAGAAGTGCAACTCTTCGCGCACATCCTCAATGCCACGGCCCATCAGCCGCTTGGTGGAGTACACGGCATTGCCAGGGGATGTGAGCAGCGTGTTGCGCGCGGCATTGCCGACCGACGGCTTGCCGTCCTCGATCGCAACAACGGAGGGCACAATGGGCGATCCATCCTCACCGGGAATCACCACCGGCTTGCCGTCCTGCAGAAACGCCACAAGGGAATTGGTGGTGCCAAGATCGATGCCAACGACGCGCGTATTTTCTGCCATGATTGCCGCTTTGTCTCCAACAACGATTGTCGCATCGGGCCGCGAAAGCCGTTTATGGCTGAGGGGTACTGGAAAGACTTTGTTACGGGCTGGCCGCGACAGGGCACTACTGGCGCAACCCTATCGGGTGCGCTACAGGGCGTTTGTAGTGCAGGGTCCCGGCGACGGTCTCCTGTTCCGCGGTACAAAAGCGGCCCTACTGTTGGCTTTATTCCTTCAAAAGAGTCTGTCATCTGACCCTTCCTCGTCCTGCCACGGGCGGGGAAAGCCTTGCAACTGAAAATTCTAGGATGGTTGCACATTTTGTGTAGAGCAAAATCTGTGCGCTACCAGCACGAACGAAGCAGCACGGTTGCGCTTTCTCCCGGCTGCATGCCTTCCCGATCCGGAGGCACCACCAGATAGCAGTTCGCCCGCGCGTTGGCGTGGAGGTCGCCTGAACCCTGCCAGCCGGTGGGCTTTACGGTTGCGCCCTGCAGCGTGCCCTCCATGCGCGCTGGTAAAAAACGTGTAAGACCGGGCCGTACCTGCACAGCTTCGTCGAGCGTGGCCTGCGCAAACACAGGAGCGGCGTTCGCCTCTCCGCCAAGAGCGCGTAACAGTGGCATCGCGAAAAGTGTTGTGGTGACCTGGGTAGAACCCGGGTTCCCGGGTAGACCAAAGACCCACTGCTCCGGTTGGCTTGCCGTAGCGGGGATGCGTCCGAAGACCACAGGCTTGCCAGGCTGAATCTTTACTCCGGTAAAGAAGAACTCTGCCCCTTGTGAGAGCAGCACTTCTTCCACAAAGTCGTACTTGCCGGCCGAAACGCCGCCGGAGAGCAGCAGCATGTGCGCACCGCGCGCTGAAGTGATGGCTGCATGCAAGGCTTGCTGAGTGTCCGCAACAATGGGCAGCACGCTGGCCACGCCCCCGTTGGCTGCGATCAGCGCCGCAAGGCCATGCGCATTGCTGTTGCGAATCTGCATGGGCCCGGGCGTGCCCGCCACGTCTACCAACTCGTCTCCCGTGGCCAGAATGGCGACGGTGGGCTTTGAATAGACGGAAATCGAGGCGCCACCGATGGAAGCAGCCAGAGCGATCTCTGCCGAACCGAGGCGCGTGCCCGGGCGCAGCAGCGTGTCTCCCTCGCGCGCTTCCGCTCCACGCGGCACAATGTTCTCTCCGGACCTCAGCGTGCGATCGGGTGTGAGTACCGCATGCTCAAGCCGCACATGCTCCAGCATTAGCACGGCGTCCGCGCCCGGCGGAACCGGTGCGCCCGTCATGATTTCGATGACTTGTCCTTGCTGCAGAGGAGCACCGTTCCACTGTTCTCCGGCGCGGATTGCCCCAACGAGCTTTAGTGGATGCGGCAAGTCTGCTGCATGGACCGCGTAACCGTCGCGGGTGGAACGATCAAACGGTGGCTGGTCGCGGTCGGCCAGAAGCTCCTGGGCCAGGATCCGTCCGTGCGCTTCGCCGAGCGGCAGCGTTTCAGGTATTGGCATTGAGACATTGGCTGCGTGCGCGGCGACCGTCGCCAATGCTTCGTCGCAGGTCAGCAACACAGAGCCAGGAGCGTGAGATGACGGCATACCCAAGTATCGCCCTGCTGTCGAAACTGCCGCACGACATCTAGACATCCCGCCTGCAAAAGGCGCAATCTTAAGGAGAATAAAAAGCGAAGATCGCGTCTAGACAACAGCAGTCGAGATGCACACCAAACGGGCGCACCAGCTTTGCCCGATGCTGCACCCGGAAACCTGCAGGCGCGCCTACCCGTGGGTGGTGCTCCCAAGGAGCAACGCACCGTGGGCCGTGCGCCTGCAGGGACCGGGTATGGTTTGGAGATGCTGCGCCTTCACATTGTTATTTCGGCCGGAGCGCAGGAGAGTGGAGAGACCTGATGCTCCCTCGAAGTGCCTCGGCCCGCAAAAGAACATGCAGGCTTCTCCACTGCGCGACAACAGGCTGTCGCTTCGGTCAAAATGACAGTTCTAGTCAAGCGCGAGAACGAGCAGCAGATATCCCTACACCCCGGCGAGCGGGTCCGTGATCATGGGCCGCCGTGCCGCGGCGATCCCGTAGACAGCGATGAACACATAGCAGAGCGCAGGCACGATAAAGGCGTGCTGGTAGCCGATGCCGTCCGCCAATTTGCCGTAGAGGACCGGGATCAGCGCACCGCCGACAATTGCCTGCACCATCAGGCTGGAACCCTTGCTGGTAAGTTCTCCCAGTCCGACGAGTCCAAGCGTGAAGATGCTGGGAAACATGATGGAGTTGAAGAGGCCCACCAGCAGGATCGTCCACATGGCTACTGCGCCGGTAGTCGTCATGCTAGCGACCACCAGAAGAAGCGCCACCAGGGCAAAGACGCCCAGTAGCGTGCCGGTGCGTACCTTCTGAAGAATCGCCGAGCCGATAAACCGGCCCACCATGGCGCCACCCCAGTAGTAGCTCACGTACTTCGCCGCCGCCGCGGGATCAAGGTTGCCGATCTCTGGCCGGCCGAAATAGCCAATTAAGAAGCTGCCAATGGACACCTCAGCGCCTACGTACAGAAAGATTCCGGCTGCGCCGAGCAGAAGCCACTTCTGCCCCCAGATACTGCCGCCAAAACCGGCGATGGGCCGGTAGTCCACGGTGTGCTGTGCCTGTTTCCCGAGCTTGATCGCGGCGAGCACTACTGCCAGCAGGACCAGAATGCCGGTGATCACCAGGTAAGGTGTCTGCACGGTGGATGCCTGCTCTGCCTTGTAGGCCTGCATCTGCGTTGCGGAGAGCGTCTTCAGCTTCTCGATTGCGATCGGCGTGGCAGCGCCCAGGATGAACAGACCGCCGATCTTTGGAGCGATGGTGGTGCCCAGCGAGTTGAACGCCTGCGCGAAGTTCAGCCGGCTCGAGGCCGTCTCTGCCGGGCCGATGCTGGTGACGTAAGGATTCGCCGAAACCTGCAGAAACGTGATGCCCGCAGCCAGCACCACGAGCGCTGCAAGAAACAGCGGATACGACGCGAGGTGCGCCGCCGGGATGAAGAGCACGGCTCCAACAGCCGCGACAAGCAGACCGATGACCATGGTCTGTTTGTAGCCGCGATACTCCACCAGCTTGCCGCCAGGAATGGCGAAGAGGAAATATGAGCCGAAAAACGCGAACTGGATCAACGCCGCCTCGACGTTGCTGAGAGCGAAGACCGATTTCAGATGCGGGATCAGGATGTCGTTCAGGCTCGTCAGGAAGCCCCACATAAAGAAGAGGGCAGTCGCCACCGTCATCGCGCGGTGGTCTGTGGTCGCGCGGGAAGGTGCGGTAAACGTGGTCGGTCCTGCGGAAATTGCCATCTTCAAAAGCCTCAAAAATCCAGATGCAGCGAGTAGCAGACTATCCTGTTCGCAGGTTCGCCGTCTTCTTATGACATGGCTTGTCACGTTACACTCGGGATCGGAGACGCGTGACCTAAGCGCATCCGCAACGCTGCACAACCGATTTCCACGTAATGGCGACCCTCTGCGTAATTGCGACCGTGCTGAACGAGGCAGAGGAGATTGCCGGGCTGCTTGAGTCGCTGCGCATCCAGATGCTGCAGCCGGACGAGATCGTGATTGTCGATGGCGGCTCCACCGATGGCACCTTGGAGTACCTGCTTGCGGCGCAGGAAGAGCTCCCCGCGCTTCGCGCGATACGGGATGAAAGTTGCAGCCTGAAGTATTCCGCCGGGCCGATTGCGCGTGGGCGCAATGTCGCGATTGCAGCCGCATCCGCCGAATGGATCGCCTGTGCCGACGGTGGTTGCACCTATGACGATGACTGGCTGGAGCTTTTGATCGCGCCATTGCACAAGCAGACAGGCGACGGAACAGCGGAGTACACGCTCGGCGGATCGCGTCTCGACCTGACCCGAAGCACCGTTTGGGACGCCGCCGCTGCGCCGTTTCTGGGGGTGAAACTCGCGAAGGACGAGCCTACCAAGTCCTGCACCGCGCGCTCCATGGCATTCACGCGAGAAGCGTGGAAGAGGGCGGGTGGCTTTCCGGAATCAATCTTCATCGGAGAAGATGTGCTGTTCGACCAGGTGATGCGCCAGCATGCGCGCACTGCCTTTGCCGCCGGAGCCAAGGCTATCTACACCCCGCGCAACACCTTTGGGCGGGCCGTGGCACAGGTAAGCAGCTACGCCATAGCGGATGGTGTCGCCGGTATGCGCCCGGCGCGGCTGCTGCGCAATGTGCTGCGCTGTGTCGCGGAACTGGCAGCGCTGTTGCTGCTGCCAGTTTCCATCGTGCCGCTGTTTGTTGTTCTTGCCCTTGAGGTCTACTTCGCCTACCGGCTCGATTGGCAGCAGGTATCGCTGCTGGGACCTGCGGTGCTGCTGGCCCGCCTGGTTTTCTCATTGCTGGTGCCGTGGATCGTATCGTGGCAGCAGGTGCGCGGACTCATCTCGAAGCGCTATCGCGTCAACCGCCAGAACACCGCATGAACTACTGCTGTGCCCTCTCTTGCGCCGCTTGGTACACCTCTCGTGCCGATGTGCTGCCTTCCACGTGTTCGGTGCCGGGAACGCCAAAGTGGATGTGCCCGCTATTCAAGCCTTCCACCATCTCTTCATAGGCCCAGGTAGACTCGCGCGGAAAGCCCATCCCAACCAGCGCGTCCTGCCATGCCTCACGCGGAATCGCCAGAGCTTTTACTTCCTGCCCAAGCACCGCGCCCAGCTCGCCGGCCAGACCATCAGGGCTGAGCATGGAGCCAAGCTCGATGACGCGTCGTCCCTCCCACTCCGAAGTCAGCAGCTTTGCCACTTCTGCACCGATATCGACCGTGGCGACCATTGGCACCGCGCGATCCGTGGGTGCATAGAAGTTTGGAAGCGTGCCACCCTTGCCAGCCTGCAGGCCGAAAAGGTAGTTCTCGTAAAAGGAACCTGCACGCACAAAAGCGATTGGAAAGGTGAACTCTTCCAGCGCACGCTCCAGCAGGTGTGTTGAGGTGATCAGACCAAGGCCGCTTGACTGCTCCGAACCCATGGACGACAGCGCGACAACTTTCGGTGGCGGAGCTTGTTTGAGGGCTGCTGCATAACTGGCGGCGACCGCCTGCGCCTCGGGGAAACCTTTCGACGGCGTCATGCTTGGCGGCATCATCAGGTACGCACCCTCGACGCCCTGCAATGCCCCGGCCAGGCTCGCGGTGTCGTTCCAATCGCCATCGACCAGGTCGACTCCGCGATCTGCCCATGCCGCTGCTTTCTTGCGGTCGCGCACCAGCGCTCGAACCTGTTTACCTTGCGACAGCAGCCTGTCCGCGGCAGCACCACCCACGTTGCCGGTAATTCCCATCAGCAAATACATTGCGTCTCCTGCCGGGCTGTTGCCCGCACACATGGGATGACGTTCCCGGTTGGCGGGACTTAGAAAGTTTCTGGATGGCACCGCTACTGCCGCACATAGATTCGGTAGCCGGCCGAATGCTCTGAAGTGCCTGGCTGCCATGTCTTCTGCAGCCGGTAATGCTGCGACAGGAATCCCCGGAACTCGGGCCACCGGTCGAGTTTGCTGAAGGTGCGGTCCCGTTCGTCGGGCCAGTTGTGGCTGCTCAGCACGATCAGCTGGGGCTTTGCGCTGGCGACCTCGTTAAGAAAGCGCTGCTGGATTTCAGCAAGGAATGGCTCCGGCTGGTGAGGAAAGAGCATGTGGTCGTTTACGAAGCCGGTGGGCTGCTCCAGGTGTAATGCGGCAAGGGCACCGATGCAGCCGCCCATCGTCATATCCAGGCACTGCACGTGGCCGGAAAGTTGATCGCCGCCCAGCCGCTGCAGGTCGCGGATCAGCGCCTTCTGTGCACCTGCTGGGTAGAGCTGCGATCTCTGTTGGCGGGAAAAGCCCAGCGGCAGGCCAAAGAGAGCGGCCATCCATACGGCGATGGCAACCAGCCGCTGGTCGCGCCCAAGATGCAGCGATCGCTGCGCCACCACGAACGCGCCCACGAATCCGAACATCGCCAGGGGGTACGTCTGATAGGTAAAGCCCTTGCGCTGCAGTAGGTACATCGCCATGCAGACAAGAAAACCTGTCCCCAGCAGCAGGTCGCCGGGATACCTCCAGATCTTTTCTCTGCCCCATAAGTACAGCGTGAGAGCAAGGACGAGGAACATCGCCATCGGCATGACCTGCGTAAACATCGACAGCAGCGGCGCCTGGTCCAGATGGGTGTACCAAGCACCAAGGGTTCGGGCCGTATGGAGAAAGGCCGGGAAGGAGCCGGACCAGTGTCTGAAGAAGAGCACAACCGCGACCACGGGCAGCGCTCCTCCCAAGGCAGACCAAGCCAGCACATGCAGTGTTCGTTGTTGCCGCCGCGCTTTGAGGCAAGCAAGAGCGACCATCGCAAGAGCGAGCAGGGCTGCATAGGGCTTGATCGCGCTGCCCCATGCGGCGCAGCAGAGTGCCGGAGCCATCCACGCCGGTCTGCTTTTCCGCATCGCTTCCGCCGCACAGCCTGAGGCAAGCAGAAGCAGTACCGCAAGGAACCAATCGCGCTGGGCAAAATCGCGGGCACCGCCGGCCTGGTGAAGCAGCCAGGCCAGCATTGCGCCGCACATGCCCGCCGCACGGTATCCGCGTCCCGCGATCCATGCTGCCACGGCAACGGCAACCAGTCCGATGCATGTGTCCCAGCGCCACAGGCCGGCTGCGCCGTCCCCAAAAACATGCCGGGAGAACCACTCCGTCATCAGCGTGCCCGGCGGGTTCATCTCCACCATCCACGTGTAGGGCGCGTGGCCGCGGTCAATCATGAAGACGACGTAGCGCATGATTGCGGCGTCGTGCACCTGCGGGAAGCTACGCGCGAAGACCACGCCACGCAAGACAAGAACGCCTGGAAAGAGTGCGACTAACGCCATCAACCACTGCGTCCATCGCGCTATTTTGACAGGGGTTTGTGGTTCGTATTCTTCGGAGGGGCATGACTTCAGCCGTGCCATTTGCTTTGCTTCACGCACCGGCTTCAGCCGCTGAGGTACGCTGTCCCGCCTGAGCCAGGCGAAGCCCTGGAAGAAAGCTGACCTCAGGGGTTAAAGCCCCTTTTTCGGGCGAGTCGGAGGGACATGGCTGAAGCCATGTCCCTCCGAAAAGAGCCTTTCGGTAGGACTTACGGAGTTGCCTGTATGTGGGCGCTGGACGAGGCGACGGCGCGTGCGACGGCGTGTCCGTGCCGGGGATGAATGATCTTTCGAGGCATTTGCTCTGCACGGAGCAAGAGTACCAACGGTCAACGAAAAACCCACCTTCTCGCAAACTGGCGCGAAAGGGTGGGGCACCCGCTTCTTTTGAAAACGCTGACGTTTTATGCCGGAGTAATTTCTTCCTCCGGCACGGCAGGCGCGGTATGCGCGTCCGTGGGGAAGGCGAGCTTGCCGCCTTCCACATCAACCGTCACGTGGTCGCCATGGCGCACCTCGCCGTTCAGGATGCGAATCGCCAGCGGGTCCTGCAGCAGACGCTGGATTGCGCGCTTGAGCGGCCGCGCACCGTAGGCCCGGTCGTATCCGGCACGGAAGAGCAGCGTGCGCGCCTCCGGTGTGAGCGTGAGCGTGATTTTGCGGTCGGCAAGCAGGTTCTCCAGGTCTTTGAGC
The DNA here is from genome assembly GCA_937859825.1 of uncultured Terriglobus sp. GTDB lineage: Bacteria > Acidobacteriota > Terriglobia > Terriglobales > Acidobacteriaceae > Terriglobus. The sequence goes on from CALMAP010000189.1 coordinate 13,457, forward strand.
CGCAGGTCCACGATGTGGGTCAACTGCTCTTCACCCAACGGATGGAAGACGACAATGTCGTCCACGCGGTTCAGGAACTCCGGCCGGAAGTGCTTCTTCAGGTCGTCCAGCACGCGTGTCTTCGCGTCGTTGAAGCCATCTTCGCCGCTTGCCCAAGCCGTGGTCAGGTTCTGCGCGCCGATATTCGAGGTCATGATGAGCACCGTGTTCTTAAAGTCCACGGTGCGGCCCTTGCTGTCGGTCAGGCGGCCATCGTCCAGCACCTGGAGCAACACGTTGAACACATCCGGATGCGCCTTTTCGATCTCGTCGAAGAGGATGACCGCGTACGGCCTGCGGCGCACTGCCTCGGTAAGCTGGCCTCCCTCGTCGAAGCCGACATATCCCGGAGGTGCGCCGATCAGGCGGGCCACCGCGTGCTTCTCCATGTACTCGCTCATGTCGATGCGCACCATCGCCTGCTCCTCGTCAAACAGGAATTCGGCAAGCGCACGCGCGGTCTCGGTCTTGCCGACACCTGTGGGGCCCAGGAAAATGAAGGAGCCGATGGGCCGCTTGGGATCGCTGAGGCCGGCGCGGCTTCGGCGAATCGCGTTGGCCACCACCTCGAGCGCCTCGTCCTGCCCGACCACGCGCTCACGCAGGCGTGTCTCCATCTGGACGAGTTTCTGCACCTCGCCCTCGAGCATCTTGCTGACCGGGATACCGGTCCAGCGCGAGACGATCCCGGCGATGTCCTCCTCGTCGACTTCTTCTTTCAACATGCGGTGCGCCGTGCCGGACTTGAGCGCATCCTGCTCGGCTTCAAGCATGCGCAGCTCGGCTTCTGCCTTGGGCAGATCGCCGTAGCGGATTGCAGCGGCGCGTTCCAGGTTGCCGCGACGCGATTGGTCTTCCATCTCGAAGCGCAGGCCTTCCACCTGCTTCTTCAGCTCGGTGATGCGGCCGATGGCGTCGCGCTCACGCTGCCACTTGGCGCGCAAACCGCTGGCCTTCTCCTGCAACTCGGCAAGCTCACGTTCCACCGCGTGCAGGCGCTCCTGCGAGTTGGCGTCCTGCTCGCGCTTCAGGGCCGTCGCCTCAATCTCAAGCGACATGGCGCGGCGGTCAATCGCGTCGATCTCTTCCGGCACGGAGCCGATCTGGATCGCCAGCGCGGCGGCGGCCTCATCGACCAGGTCGATGGCCTTGTCCGGCAGAAAGCGGTCGCTGATGTAGCGGTGCGAAAGCTCCGCAGCGGCGATGATCGCGGAGTCCTTGATGCGCACATTGTGGTGCGCCTCGTATTTTTCCTTGAGACCACGCAGGATGGCGACCGTGTCTTCCACGTTAGGTTCGCCGACGTAGACCTGCTGGAAGCGGCGCTCCAGCGCGGCGTCCTTCTCGATGTATTTGCGGAACTCGTTCAGCGTGGTCGCGCCGATGGCCCGCAGTTCGCCACGCGCAAGCGCCGGCTTGAGCATGTTGCTGGCGTCGATCGCGCCCTCGGACGCACCCGCGCCAACCAGCGTGTGCAGCTCGTCGATGAACAGGACAATCTCGCCGTGCGAGTCCTCGATCTCCTTCAGCACGGCCTTCAGCCGCTCTTCAAACTCGCCGCGGAACTTGGCGCCGGCCAGCATGCTGGCCAGGTCGAGCGAGATGACGCGCTTGTTCTTAAGCGATTCCGGAACGTCGCCGCTCACGATCCGGCGAGCCAGGCCTTCCACGATGGCGGTCTTGCCCACACCGGGTTCGCCAATCAGCACCGGGTTGTTCTTGGTGCGGCGGCTCAGCACCTGCACTACGCGGCGAATCTCCTCGTCGCGGCCGATGACCGGGTCCAGACGGCCTTCTTGGGCCTGCCGGGTCACGTCCTTGGCGTACTTCTCTAGTGCTTGGAACTTGCCCTCGGGGTTCTGGTCGGTCACGCGCTGGGTGCCGCGAACGGCGGTCAGCGCGCGCAGGATCGCGTCGTGCGTCGCGCCAACGGCGGTCAGCGCAAGCTGTACCGGTTCGTTCCGTTGCTGCGAGAGTGCCAGCAACAGGTGCTCGGTAGAAACGAACTCATCCTTGAAGCTGTCGGCCTCTTTGAACGCCTGCTCCAGCACCTTGTTGAAGGCAGCACCCGCGTTGGGCTGCTGCTGCGCTCCCTGGATCTTCGGCAGCTTGCCAATGGCGGCGTTCACATTGCTGAGCAGTTGCTGCGCGGGCACCTGCATCTTTTCTAGGACGGGCAGAACGATGCCCTCCTTGTCCTCCAGCAGAGCCGCCAGCAGGTGCATGGGCAGCACCTCCGGGTTGCCGTGTTCGGCAGCCATCTGTGCCGCGGCCTGAATGGCCTCCTGCGACTTGACAGTCAGCTTGTCCCACTTGATTGCCATACTTACTCCCGAATCCTGAACTTGCTTCAAACCTGAATCGAACTTCTCAATAACAGTCCCGCGTGGGTCCGAAATCGCGATCAGCCGAGTGCCTATCCGGCAGCGCGCCAGACCTTGCCGCGACGGTGACGCCGGCTATTTCCCGTCGGCGTGCTCGATGCAGCCGTCTACCTGCTGCATGGGAACACCTTCTAAATAGACGCACATATCACTTGTAGGATGCATAAAATGTGAGCGAAACTCACTCACTTTTCTATATTCACTTCTAACCTGTAGTACGGGTGCAGGATCTGCTGCAGTCCCCAGGACTCCTCATGTGTGAAGCGAAACCCGAGCCGCTCAATCAGTGCTCGGGAGTTGATGTTGTTCGGGCCGTGGCCCGCCACGAGCGCCTTGGCTCCGTGGTGAAAGCCGAGGGTGATCACGGCGCGAGCGGCTTCTTCGCCGAAGCGGCCGCTCCAGAATGGGCGCGCAATGTGTACACCCACTTCCAGAACATCGGTCTTCGCGTGGAAGGGGCGCAGACCCGCGCAACCAGCGTGTTCGCCGGTTCGCAGGTGGAAGATGGGCCAGTACTGGATGCCGTAGGTCTGCTGGTTCGCCATCTCGAGCCGGAACCGGGCTTCGGCGGCCTCCGGCAACATGGGACCACCCATGTGGGCCATCACCGCCGGGTCGGTCCACAGAGCAAGGGCTAGAGGCAGGTCGCCCTCTGACCAGTGGCGAAAGCCGAGCCGGGCGGTCCGAAGAAAGAAGCTCATGGCTTCGTGGCCCGGCGGCGAAGAACTACGTCCAGCAGGCTGGAGCCGCTTAACCGCAGCGCCGCGAAGACCGCCGCGGCCCAAAGCAGCGATGCCCCTGCAACGTAGAGCAGGCTTTGCGCGTGTCCGTGTGCCTGCGGTAGCAGGCGCAGGAAAACCAGCACGGCTGAGCAGCCGGCGACAGAACCAGCCAAGGCGCGGGCCAGTTCGCCCCACTCCAGCTCGGCGATGCTCACCATGCGCTTCCGGTGCAGAAGCACGGCCAGCGCACACGTGTGCAGCAGCATGCCCGCGCCCGCTGCCCACGCCAGCCCTGCGGTACCGAGGGTGCGATAGAGCAGCAGATACACCGGGATCGAAACGACCGTGACTGCTGTGCCGCTCAGCATGGGGGTGAGGGTGTCTCCCGCGCCGAAGAAGGCACGGGCGTAGAGGCTCTGCGACGTCCAGAGAAACAGCCCAAGCGTATATAGCAGGAAGTAGTGGGTCGTGCTGGCCGCGTCCCGGGCGGCAAACGAACCGCCACGCAGCATCAGGTCGATTAGCAGGGGAGCGACTCCGATCATCCACCCGCTTACTAGCAGCGAGACGGCGATCATGCGGGAGACGGATCGGTCCACCGCGGCGGAAAAGACAGCCACATCACCCTTGGTCCACAGAGCCGCAAAAAACGGCAGCGAGGCGATGCCGGCGGCAGGCCCGAGCACGTTCATGGGCGCGGTGAAGAGTTGCCGGGCGAAGTTCAGCCGCGACAGGTTGGCTGCATCGCCGGAGATGATGAACTGGCGGATCCAGCCGTCGGTCGTGGTGAGCGACTGGCCCAGCATCAGCGGCAGGCTCAGGCGAAGCCACTCCCGCACGGCGGGATGGCCCGGCTGGAAGATGGGCGACCAGCGCAGACCGGCGCCCCGCGCACCCAGGTAGTTCAGCAGCAGCGGCCCCACGAACGCTCCGGCCATCGCGCCGATGGCAAGCGAGTCGATGCCGAAGCGGCCATGCAGAAGCACCGCTCCAAGCACGATGCCTCCGCTGTAGAGCACGGGCGCGACCGCCTGGTAGGCTAAGATTTTCTGCACCAGCAGCCGCGACGCAAAGACTCCGCCGGCAAAGAAGAAGAGCGGCCCGATCAGCAGGATGCGCGTGACATGCGCGCAGAGTGCGGCCTCGGCCGGTGCAAACCCTGGCAGAAAGATGCGAACGTAAAGCGGTGCCAGCATCTCTCCCAACAGAACGGCGCCCAGCAGCACCAGCCCCAGCACGTTCAGCACGGCGGAGATGGCGCGGTCTCCATCTGCCTCCGCAGCCGGATCGCCGGAGCTGCGGTAGCGGGTTAGGATCGTGACGAACGCCGCCGAGCCTGCGCCCCCGATCAGCAGGTACAGGATCATGTCCGGTAGCTGGAACGCGGCGAAGTACGCGGCGGTCTGTGGTCCTGCCCCGAAATACTTGGCGACCAGCTTGCCCCGCAGCAGCCCGAAGACGCCGCTCAGCAGGCTCGACGCCATGAGGATAAGCGAGGCGGAGAACGCCGTTTGCGCACCATTGAGGCGCAGAGAGCGCCGCCATCCTTTCGGCGCAATGGGAGCAACTGCGGCGATGGGTGCCGCGGTGCTGTTCTCGGTGGAAGCGGCGGTAGGAAGACGGCTCAAACCACTCTCATCTTATCGGCGAGGGCCGCTGGCACACCTTCTCGGCAGACAAATCTGGCGCGGCGAAGTACAGTGTCCGCATGGACCGCCGCGACTTTGCCCGCCTTTCTGCCCTTGCGCTTGCCAGCGCTGCCCTGCCCGATGCCGGGAACGCACAGGACACAGGCAAGCCCGTCAACTACGCGCTGATCGGCCTCGGCGGCATCTCGGACATCTTTGGCCGCGCCTGCCTGGCCAGCCAAAAAGTGAAAGTAACGGCACTGGTGACCGGCCATGCCGACACCAAGGGCAGAGAGTGGGCGGCAAAGTACGGCGTTCCGGAGAGTTCGATCTACACCTACGAGAGCTTCGACAAAATTGCCGACAACAAGAGCGTGGACGCGGTCTACATCGGCCTGCCCAACAGCATGCACCGCGAGTTCACGGTGCGCGCCGCGAAGGCGGGCAAGCACGTCCTGTGCGAGAAGCCCATGGCCATCTCCTCAGAGGAGTGCCGGGAGATGATCACCACCTGCCGCAAAGCCCGGGTGAAGCTGATGATCGCCTACCGCTGCCACTACGACCCGACGTACCTGGAGGCGGAGCGGCTGATCCAGTCCGGCGCAATCGGCGACTTGCAAAGTTTCGAGGGCGCGGCCGGCTTCATCATCAACGATCCAAATCTGTGGCGACTCGATCCAAAGCTGGCAGGCGGCGGACCGCTGATGGACATCGGGATCTACCCCCTGAATGCAATCCGCTTCTTCACGCGGGAAGACCCGGTGCAGGCCAGTGCCTTCGTGTCCACGCGCGACACCACATCAGGACGATTCAAAGGCATGGAAGAGTCGATGGTCTTCAATCTCAGGTTCAATTCGGGCATTCTGGCCACGGTCGGAACGACCTACGGTGCGAATATGCCGAGCTATGTGCGCATTCACGGGACTAAAGGTTCGCTGGAGATTTCGCCCGCCGTGGACTACACCGGCATCCACCTGACTAGCATGGGCAACAAAGACCTGCATGTGGACACCACCAGCCCTATGGTAGACACCTTCCACTTCCAGCTTGAGGCGGAACACCTCGCGGAGTGCATCCGCACCAACAAGGAGCCGAAGACACCGGGGCTGGAAGGTCTGCGCGACCTAAGTGTGATGGAAGCGATCTACAAGGCGGCGGGTAAGCCGATCGCATAGAGAGACTCTGTTTGTCATCCCGCAGCGAAGCGGAGGGATCTGCTTTTCGCAACTCCGCAGCGCTGTCGTTTCGACACGGTAGGCCGAAACGACAAGTTACAGCATATGAGGCGATCAAGCTGAGGATGTGTCATCCTGAGCCATGTGTCCACCTTCCCCGCGCTTTTGCGCTTAAGGTGGGTTCCTCCGATGCGATGTGGCATCCATCCCACCTTGGCTTCGCGAAGGTGGGGCACCTATCCCTGGGAGGTCCGATCATTCATTTCCGCAGACTCTTCTCTCCCGCTGCCAAGTCCCCCGGCAAAGACCGCTTCGGCTACGCCGTCGTGGGTCTGGGCCGCATCGCCGACCACTTCCTAAAAGCCGTCGCGGACTCGCCATCCGTCGCCGTTACGGGACTCGTAAGCGGCGATCCCGCGAAAGCCACCGCAACCGCGAAGCGTTATGGCGTTCCGCATACCTGCGGCTATACCGACTTTGAAACGCTGCGTGACCTGCCGGACGTACACGCCGTGTATCTCGCGCTGCCGGTGAGCATGCACCGCGAGTTCACGGCCCGTGCGGCGGCGATCGGCAAGCATGTTCTGGTGGAA
>CALMAP010000190.1 GCA_937859825.1 uncultured Terriglobus sp.
GCCTACAATCCGCACGAAGGCACGGTCGTTCGTGGCGGCTACGGTGTCTTCTACGGTTTGACTTCCAACTCGCTCTGGTACACCCTGCGTCGCGAGAACGGTATTTACCAGCAGCAGTTCTCTACCCCCACTATCACAGTAAACGCGTACACCGCAATCACCCCCACGCCGGCGGCAGGTCAGCCCAATGTCCGGCTTTCGCAGCCTGCTGCTACGGCTTACGTTTCGTATGCCCCCCAGGGTGGAATTCCGGCCTTCACGCCGCCCGGGCCTGCTCCGATCAACCAAGTGACCGGTGCTGCCACTCCGGCTGTGAATCCTGGTCTTCCACTGAACGCCATCGGCGTACGTGGTGCGAGTCGCAACTTCCTCAACCCCTACACACACTCCTACGATCTCTCGGTCGAGCAGCAGCTTCCGCTGCGGGCCACGCTCACTGTGGGCTATGTCGGCACGCGCGGTATGCGCCTGCCGATCTATGTCGACACCAATGTCGATCCCACGTCGGTCATCAACCGCCAATACCAGCTCACAGGCACGAATGGCGTCGTGTCCAACTTCTTATTCCCCTACTACACGGCCCGTCTGTACAGTGGGACTGCATCCGTCCTGACCGGCTTCTCCGACGTTAACAGTTGGTATAACGCCGGTGCCTTCTCGCTGCGTAAGCCTTTCGCGAACGGCATCGAGATACTTGCCAATTACACCTGGGCGCACACTACGGACGCCGGCCAGTCTGGCGCGCCGAATGGCACCTTCAACGGTACCGATTCGCCGATCATTCCTTTCGCTACAGGCCATCGCTCCGGTCGGGGCGCGGAATACGCCCGATCTGACATTGACCAGCGTGGCCGCTTCGTGGGTACTCTGCTCGGTGTGACCAAGCTGCCGATTCATAATAGATTTGCGGCGTACGTCACCAATGGCTGGGAGATTTCAGGTACGGTGACCGCACAAACCGGTTTTCCGGTCACGGGTTTCATTAACGGTACCATTGCCTCACGCCTTAGCGGCGACGGCGGCATCTCCGGCGCGCAGGTCACTTCAGGAACAGGCTATCGTGTACCGGATGTCATTGCGGGACGCAACAGCTTCAAAGGTCCCGGTGTTCACAATACGGACGCCCGGATTTCACGGCAGTTTCCTATCTTTCGAGAAGGCATGCGTTTCGAGATTGCCGCAGAGGCATTCAATCTCACAAACCATCGCAACATACTTGCTGTTAACACGAACGCCTACAACTACACAGCACCCACCACCACTGCGTCGCCCACAAATTGCGCGGCCAGCAATACCGGCGGTTGCTTCACACCGAATGCGTCGTTCTACACTCCCACGTCAACGTCATCCACGCTGTACGGTCCACGTCAACTTCAATTCCTGGGTCGCTTCTACTTCTAACCTTGAACCGAGACAAAGACAATGCCCGGCAAATGCCGGGCATCGTTCGTTTGCGGCTTCAGTTTGTCTATATGGAAAAAGCTGTCAAGCTCCTGCCCGACGAACTCATTCTGCGTGAATACGTTGTGAGTGCATACAATACTGCTGAGTTTTCTTACAATGGAAAGTAAGGCAGGACGTCTATGCCTCGATGAAGTGACCCAGTCTGGGACACTGCGCAGATGCGGAACCGTTGACCTTGAGATGTAGCTTCGGGCCAAAGGCCCGGCATCTATCAGCCGAGCCGAAGGCCCAGGAAATCAGTAAGACAGTCACTCGAGCGCTGAAGACGCGACCCAAGAGGCGCAGCCACATCCAAATGGAATTGTTCCAAACAAGTTCAATCCCATGAGGATTTTGACGAGAACGTCATTCCAATCAGGAATTTAGCGGACATGCCGGTGTAAACCGAACGAGATGAGGAATTTAGAATAAAGGGGGAGGGGAGAAGGAAAGGGATGGTGCACCCGAGAGGATTCGAACCTCTGACCTACAGCTTCGGAGGCTGCCGCTCTATCCAGCTGAGCTACGGGTGCCTGAGAGCAGTTTACACCGCACTCTCCTGCTTCTTGCGGCGAATCTCTTCCATGGCGGAACCGATCAGTTCCTTGGCATCGTTGATGCTCTTCATGACGGCCTCGATGTCGAGCGCGGGTTTGGACGGATTGCGGCTGGAGACGCAGTAGACGCCGTGCTGCCCGATCAGGGCGAGCGCGTCGGTAAGCACGTCGAGTGAAACGGCAAGCCGACCGCGCTCCACGCCCATCATGAACTCGTACTTCTCGAGTTCTTCTTTTCGGTCCCAGAAAACGGGCATTTGTTGAGCTCCTGTCGAAGAGCGTCCGCCACGACGCGGCGTTCTCGCAGCGACGCCTCGTGACCGTTGCGCCGCAGCGGACGCTCTTTATAGCCGGTTTACTTTACGGCAGATACCGTCCTTTAGCACGGCAACATTGAAGTTGATGAGCAAGCCAAGACGCTTGTCCGAGAGCCTGAGGTAACTCAGCAACTGGGCATGATGCACGGCGTGAACGGCCTCGATCGCCTTCACTTCAACGATGATCTGGTCGGCAATCAGCAGGTCGAGCCTATAGCCAACATCACACAATTTGTTGCCCTCGTAGACGAGTGGCAGCGCAAGTTGCTGTCGAAAGGGGATCGTTGACCGAGTCAACTCAAACGCAAGACACGCTTCGTACGCACTTTCAAGCAGGCCGGGACCGAGGCGCCTGTGAACGCGAAAGGCACAGTCCAGCACGGAGGTAGCCAGCGCATTCAGAGCGGCTTCGGTCAACTACCACTCCTTGGCAGCAGTATCCGGCTCGACGCCGTCAGGAGCGGCAGGTGCCTTCCATCGCAGCACCGGCTTGCGCGCGGCGGCGGTTTCGTCCAACCGGCGGATGCGCGTGGAGTGCGGCGCGGTCTTGACCAGTTCGGGGTTTTCCGCTGCCTCGCGCGCAATCTGCTGCAGCGCTTCGATCAGGAGGTCGAGTTCTTCACGGGACTCGCTCTCCGTCGGCTCAATCATCATCGCGCCGCTCACGATCATCGGAAAGCTGACCGTGTAGGCGTGAAAGCCGTAGTCGATCAGCCGCTTCCCCATGTCGCCGGTTTTTACGCCATTCTTCGCCTGCAGCTTGTCGCTGAACACCACCTCGTGCATCGACGCGGTCTTGTACGGCAGGTCGAAGTAGCCGTCCAGCTTGGCGCGAATGTAGTTGGCGTTCAGCACGGCGTCCTCCGTGGTCTGGCGCAAGCCGTCCGGACCGTTGGCGAGCGTGTAGGCAAGTGCGCGAACGAACATGCCGAAGTTGCCGTAGAACATGCGCACACGCCCGACCGACTGCGGACGATCGTAGTTAAAGCCAAGCGTTCCATCTGCTCGCTCAACGACAACCGGAGTCGGAAGAAACGGTTCCAAAATGGCCTTGCACGCGACCGGACCGGAGCCAGGACCACCGCCTCCATGTGGCGTGGAGAAGGTCTTGTGCAGGTTCAGGTGCATCACGTCTGCGCCGAAATCACCAGGACGCGTCTTGCCGACGAGCGCGTTCATGTTCGCGCCGTCCATGTAGAGCAGCGCACCTTTGGCGTGGAGAATGTCCGCAATCTCGTGGATCTGGCTTTCGAAGACGCCGATCGTCGAGGGATTGGTGAGCATCAGCGCGGCGGTGTCTTCGTCCACGGCCTTGCGCAGTTCGTCCAGATCGATTGCGCCGTCCGCGTTCGACTTGAGGTTCTGTACTTGGTATCCAACGACCGCCGCCGTCGCCGGATTGGTGCCGTGCGCGGAATCGGGCACCAGCACCTTTTTGCGGGCGTTGCCCTTGCTTTCATGGTAGGCGCGCACCATCAGGATGCCGGTGAACTCACCATGGGCGCCGGCTGCGGGCTGCAGCGTGATCGCGTCCATGCCGGTGATTTCCAGCAGGCAATCCTGCAGCAATTTCATGATGCCAAGCGCACCCTGCGAGAGCGACTCCGGCTGATACGGATGTGCCTCGGCGATGCCCTCCAGGCGAGACACCGCTTCGTTCACGCGGCCGTTGTACTTCATCGTGCAGGAGCCGAGTGGAAACATGCCGAGGTCGATGGCGTAGTTCCAGGTAGAAAGCCGTGTGAAGTGGCGAACGATCTCGATCTCGCTCATCTCTGGCATTGCGCCAAGGTCCTCGCGCAGCGAGTCGCCCAGCAGAGCGGAAGCGTTCACGGTTGGAACGTCAAGTTCGCTCAGGCGATAGGCCTTCTTGCCAGGCGAGCTCTTTTCGAAGATCAGGCCTTCGTTCTGGCTGGTGTGCGTGGTCGCCTTGCGTGGTGTGCCGACGAAGGGTTTGGTCTCGTCCTGCTGAGCCGAATTGGTGAAAGGAAGGTCCGCTACTGCTGTCGCCATGTTTTCCTCTTAGAACTCGATACGTTCGCCGTCCGCAGCGGTAAAGCTACCCGCTTCCGGACCATCCAGATCTTCTTCGCGCAGGCTCAGCGCCAGCACGGTTCCGTTCGCAAACTCCACTGTGAGGGAGCTGCCTTCGTTCCACTCGGCGATCTCAACATCTTCCGAGATCACGCTGCACAGTGCATCGCGGTATCCCGGTTCGGTGAAGGCGATCGAGATGCCATCTCTGTCTGCAACGTGCGGCCATGCGTAAAGCGTGAGCAGGGCATCACCAAAGCGAAGCTGCAGGAAGTCTTCGACGAACTCGACCGCGGTCAGTTGTTGCTGCTGGAGCGCTTCGAAACTCATCGTCTAGACCAGAGCCATTTCGCCCTGCGTTGTGGCTGCAGTTGCGACGCATTGCACGGCAGCGTCAATCTGAGCGCGCGTCGTCAATTCCGTTGCGCACCACAGTGATGCACCCTCGCCCAGTTCCGGATACCACTTGGCGAGCGGCAGACCACCGATGATCTTCTGATCGAGCAACGCCGCATTCACATCCTGCGCCGTGCTGTCTGTCTGCAGGACAAACTCATTGAAGCGCGGCGCACCTTCAAATAGCACGGAAGCACCTTCCGATTCATCGAACTCCTGCGACAGGAAGTGAGCTTTCGCCAGGTTTTGCTCTGCGAGTTCACGCAGCCCCTTGCCGTACACCGTCAGAAAGATCGTCACCATCAGCGCCACCAGCGACTGGTTGGTGCAGATGTTGCTGGTCGCCTTTTCGCGTCGGATGTGCTGTTCGCGCGTGGAAAGCGTGAGCACGAAGCCGCGACGGCCTTCGGTGTCTTTCGCTTCGCCGACAAGACGACCGGGCATCTGGCGCAG
>CALMAP010000191.1:0-4076 GCA_937859825.1 uncultured Terriglobus sp.
CACGTGCCCGGCGAGCCGGCGAAGCCGTGGGACCTGCAGGACATCCCGCACGGCACCGTCGATCACGTGATGTACACCAGCAAGCTGGCGACCGACGAGCCGGGTCTGCACGACCGCGACATGTATGTCTACCTGCCGCCCAGCTATGACCCGAAGCGCAAAGAAAAATACCCCGTACTGTACCTGCTACACGGCTACAGTGACAGCGCCATTGGCTGGACGGACGCGGGCCAGGCGAACTACATTCTCGATTCGCTGATTCATGATGGCAAGATCCAGCCAATGGTCGTGGTCATGCCGCGCGCTTACGGCACCATGCGCATGATCAGCGAAGGCTGGGGCGTGTGGACGGCACCGTACAAGCTGCCGATCGAGAACCAGGACATCTTTGAGCAGATGATGCTGAAGGAAGTTATTCCCATGGCCGAGGCGCGCTACGACATTGCGCGCGATCCTGCGCACCGCGCGCTCGCCGGTCTCAGCATGGGCGGTGGCCACTCCATCCACACCGGCCTGAATCACCCGGAAGTCTTCGGCTACGTGGGTGCGTTCTCTTCGGCCATCGTCTCGGCCGACGCGCCGATGGTCCGGCCGGGCGAACAGATGGCCGACACCGTGTACCTGAAGGCGTTTGAAGGCATTGTGCCGAATGCGAAGACGCAGGCACCGTTCAAGCTGTTTTGGCTTTCCTGCGGAACGGAGGATGGTTTGATTACGGTGAACCGGAAGTTCGGCGCGTGGACCAGGCAGAATGTGAAAGGCAATGTCAGCATCAACGAGACGCCCGGGATGCACACCTGGCTCGTATGGCGCGACAACCTGATTACGTTCTCGCAGTTGCTTTGGAAATAAGGAAGCTTCAGCACGAGCAGCTTCCGCCGCTGAGGTGAAGTTCAAATTGCCTCGGCGGAAAAGCCGCTTGCTTGCGCTCCGCTTGTTACCTCGACGGCTAAAGCCGCTTGCTCGTTCCACCGCACCCGTTTCGTTATGCTTGAAGCAATGCCTACAGAACTGCCTAAAACGTATGACCCTGCCCTAATTGAAGAAAAGTGGGCGGAGTTCTGGGTGCGTGAGCGCCTGTTCGATGTGCCGCTGCAAAGCGCTGATGAAACTTCGACTCCCGAGCAAAAACCCTTCGTCATGCTGCTGCCGCCGCCAAACGTGACCGGCCGCCTGCACATGGGCCACATGCTCAATCAGACGGAGATGGACATCCTGACCCGCTGGCACCGCATGTTGGGCGAAGAGGCGGTGTGGGTACCCGGCACAGATCACGCCGGCATCGCTACGCAGATGATGGTGGAGCGCCAGCTTGCCAGTGAGGGCTCCAACCGCAAGGCACTCGGCCGCGATACCTTCATCGACCGCGTATGGCAGTGGAAGCAGCAGTACGGCGGCGCGATCACAGGGCAGATGCGCCGCCTGGGCGCGAGCGTGGACTGGGGTCGCGAATATTTCACGATGGACGAGAACCTCTCGTCCGCGGTGACTGAGGCGTTTGTGCGCCTGTACGAGCAGGGCCTCATCTATCGCGGCAGCTACATCGTCAACTGGGACCCGATGCAGCAGACCGCCGTGAGCGACCTTGAGGTCGAGCACAAGGAGACGCTTGGCAAGCTCTATTACATCCAGTACCCGTTGACTGATGGGTCCGGCTCCATCACCATCGCGACCACCCGTCCTGAGACGATGCTCGGCGACGTCGCTGTCGTGGTGAACCCGGCGGACAAACGCTACGCACACCTCGTCGGCAAGCTGCTGAAGCTGCCGCTCGTCGGGCGTGAGATCCCGATCCTCGCCGACGACTGGGCCAAGCCCGAGTTCGGCACCGGTGCCGTCAAGGTCACACCCGCGCACGACCCCAACGATTACGCCATCGGGCAAAGGCACAATCTGCAGAACCTGACCATCATGAACGAACTGGCGCAGATCGATTTGCCCGGCTCGCCATATGACGGCCTGGACCGCTACGAGGCGCGCGAGCATATCGTGAACGATCTGCGCGAACAGGGTCTACTCGTCGACATCAAGGACCACAATCTCGCCGTGGCGACCTCGCAGCGCAGCGGTGCGGTGATCGAGCCGCGGCTCTCCCTGCAGTGGTTCCTCAAGATCCAGCCGCTGGCTGACAAGGCCATCGCCGCGGTCGAGCAGGGCCACATCCGGTTCACGCCGCAGATGTATGAGAAGACTTATTTCGAGTGGATGCGCAACATCCACGACTGGTGCATCAGCCGCCAGTTGTGGTGGGGCCACCGTATCCCGGCGTATTACTGCCCGCAGTGCGAGACAGTGTGCGTAAGCCGCACGCGGCCGGAACGCTGCGGCTCCTGCGATCACGCGGAGATGCAGCAGGAGACCGACGTGCTGGACACATGGTTCTCCAGCGGTCTGCTGCCCTTTACCGTCTTCGGCTGGCCAGAGCCAACGCAGGACGCGGCAAAGTTCTACCCCACCGACCTGCTCGTCACCGGCTTCGACATTCTTTTCTTCTGGGTTGCCCGCATGATCATGCTGGGTACCCACTTCATGCTCGACGTACCCATGCCGGACGGCTCGCCGCGCGAGTTGAAGGACGCTGTTCCGTTCCGCGAGGTATACATCCACGCGCTGGTGCGCGACGCCGACCGCCAGAAGATGAGCAAGACCAAAGGCAACGTGATCGATCCCATCGAGATCATCGAGCGGTACGGGACGGATGCGGTAAGGTTCACGCTCGCTTCTCAGGCGTCGCCGGGAACGGACATCGCCTTCTCCGAGGCGCGCACCGAGGGCAATCGCGCCTTCGCGAACAAGATCTGGAATGCGGCGCGCTTTCTCTTCCTGCAGATCGAGCGCGCACGCGCGTCCGGTTACAACATGCGCATGGGGCCGGCGGCGACGGTCACAGCCCTTCCGGAAATTACCCCTGTCGAGACGCGCTGGATTTTCGCCCGTCTCAGCGCCGTAAGCGGCGAGGTTGAGAAAGCACTAAACGCCTACCGCTTCGACGAAGCCGCAAACGCCATCTACCAGTTCTTCTGGGGAGAGTTCTGTGACTGGTACCTGGAACTAGTCAAACTGCGGCTCGATTTTCCCGCCTCTGTTGAAGGCGAGAACCCTATCCAGAACCCCGAGACGGCGATCTCGCTTGCCGGGCTTGTCGGTGTCTTCGAGGCGTCCCTTCGGCTGCTGTCCCCTTTCATGCCTTTCCTTACAGAAGAGGTTTGGCAGGCTCTTTACGAAGGAGCGCCACCCGCAAAGTCCATCGCGCTTACGCGCTTCCCAATGGCCAGCGACTTCCCGCCGGATGATGCTGCTACTGCGACCATCACGACCATGCAGGAGTTGATCGTGACCGTGCGCGCGCTGCGCAAGGAACTTGGCGTGCCTGAAAAAGAGGCCGCGCCCATTATGCTTCACGGTGAGAACCGCATATTGGCTCTGGCTGACGCAAATCGCGACATGCTCTCCCGTCTTGCTCGCGTAAGCGACGTGGAGTTCGCGGCAGAGCCGCTGACTGGCCCGGCAGCGCGCTCGGGCAGCACCTTCGACGTGGCTGTGCGCTATGAGCGGCAGGTAGACGTAGCAGCGGAACGTGAGCGGCTCATCAAGGACATTGCTAAATTCCAGAAGGGCCTCGAAGCCGCGGAACGCCAACTTGGAAATGAGGGGTTCCTTGCCAAAGCACCGGCCAACGTGGTGGATGGCCTCAAGAAGCAGCAGGCCGAGACACGCAATTTGTTCGAGAAAGCGACAGCCTCCCTGGCTGCTTTGCCTTCAGCTTGATTTATCGCCGTAAGCGTTTAGCCCTGAAGGGTAAGGGCCAGGGGTCCAAACCATATCAGCATGGGGCGCAGCCCCTGGTGAACGACCCAATTAGCACCCGAGCGCTGAATCTGTAATGCCTGCGTACCTGGGCCACTGGCCAGGCTGATATGAGGCGGCCCTAGGAATTAAGGCTGGCCGAATCCCATCAGGCCGAATCTCGTGCTACTCCACGGAGAGCCTACGGGCAGGGGCGTCGTGAAAGCAAGAAGGGCCCCCCCCGCGGGCGGCCCTGGGTTACGTGAACACCACCCAGCCGGGGGAGCTAG
>CALMAP010000191.1:4086-4991 GCA_937859825.1 uncultured Terriglobus sp.
GAACTTCATCACACCGCAGCGGTGTGAGATAGCTTACGCGGCCTGAACGTTCTCGGCCTGGAAGCCCTTGGGTCCCTTGACTACATTGAAAGTCACGGTCTGGCCTTCCTGCAGCGAACGAAAGCCGTTCGACTGGATCGCGGTGTGGTGGACGAATACGTCCTCACCGTTCTGACGGCTGAGAAATCCAAAACCCTTGGCGTCGTTGAACCACTTTACTGTGCCTGTTTCCATGATGTGTATTCCTTGTCGCTCAAAACTGAGCAGATGTACCGCTGAACGCAATTGGTAGAGTGTTGCGAGTGCGGTGCAGCCAACAAGCAATACGTCCCCGACGGGATTCTACGATCACTTTCTAAATTACACGAAATGTGCGTCCTGCACAATATTCGGACAAAGTGTGCCAGTTTAGGACGGTGCCTGCTTTTCTTCCACGGCAATGCTGACGTTCTCATGCTTGATATCGAGCCGAAGACGGTTAAACAGGCTCATGTATACGTTCGCAAGAAAGACCAGCGCAAACTCGCTGAACAGATAACCGCGCCAGCCCTCGTAGAGCAGTTGAAATCGGCTCAACACAAGCACGAACGCCGTTACGTAGTGGGAGAAGCAGTACTCGCAGGTAAACAGGTAGAAGAACTTACGCTTTGGCAGCGACCCGCAGGTCTCGCTTTTCTGCTTGCAATACTCGCGAGGCTCGCGGAAGACCTCTTCATGCGTGACGGTCCAGCTCATGCAGGCGATCGGGATGGCCAGCAGGAGAAGTACTCCGATCTGGTGAAGAATCGGCGTGGCGATGGCAACGGGGACCAGCGGCATGTTCATCCCTTCGAGCAGCCTTGGCACTCACTGCATGTTTACCGTAGGATGCGCGAGGCAGGCATAGGATTGTGACGCATGGATTG
>CALMAP010000192.1 GCA_937859825.1 uncultured Terriglobus sp.
GGGTTTATGGGCCGTTCTACATCTCTGTCGGCTTGATGATGTGGGCTTTTCTTTCCGGGCTGATTCTTCTTGCCGGCGCGCACTTCTCTGCAACGAGGCATGCACTGCGCCTGCTCGCGGCAGAATCAATGCTGCGGGATGAAAACTGACCATGCGCCGGATCGCGCAACGGAGTAAGACAGGGACGCTGCCTGCGCCAACAGGAGCCGTCAGAAAGGCTGCGGGATTTTTTGACGTTCCTATTCCTAAATACCTGCGCCTTTTTTCGCTTGTCACGCTCGTGTGTTTCGGCGTGGCGCTGCTGCCGGGATTACTGGGCGAGTTCTTTCAGGTCGCCCGCTGGTTTGCCTTCACCGCTCTTCTTGTGGGCGGAGTGCTGCATACGTATCGCACCGCCGGTCGTGGACTGGATTGGCGTTTGGGAGACAAGCTGGTCATTACCTAACTGCTGGTGGGGCTGGCTACCTTGGTTCGGTTCTTCCTGCTGGTATTTCTATCGACCTATGTTGCAGCCGGGCAGTTCGCGGTGCACCTTGCCGCCTCGCACCTGCAGGCGCAGTTGGATGAGATCGCGCTGGAGAACACGAGCGTAGCGCGGCACGCGGCTCTGCGGTTCGACACCCATGACTTCGACCACGCTTCGTTGCCTGAAGTGAGGGGCATGACCTCTTCGGTTGGAGAGCCTGGCCTCCAGATGGCCGTCTTTCTTAATGGACAGCCTGTCGAGGTCGACGGTCTGGTGGGTCACGCAAAAACTCCACTTGGCGCGGCTGGATGGCTGGAACATCGGCCAGCGAAATTCCGCGGCATTGTGCAAGACGAGTCTCAGGTCTATCTTGCGACGGCGGATCGCATGGTTTTGCGGGACGGCAGAAAGCTTACGGTGATCGGCAGTGTGCCGCTGAACCGCGAGCGGCTGCAAATGGCGGCGGAACATCTGGGCCGCGTTGATCTGCTGCCCGGGCTTGAGGTGAGACCGCAGCACACGCCCAGCCGGGCTGAGTTGCGGCAGGCCCGCATCAGCGGTGGGAGCGCTCCCCCTGCGGTGAACCTGCTGGATTACAAGGTGCGCTTCTTCTCCACCCTGCCTGTTCAGGACTGGGAGACAGGGGCGACGCGCGGCGTGCCGCTGAACGTGGAGTCGCGGCCTTCCTTGCTGTACGACCAACTGTTCGCTGCTGCGCTGACCGGCAGAAACACAGACGTGGTCAGCTTTGTCTTTCTTTCGGTGTGCCTGTTTTTCGCGCTGTTGGAGGCATTCGCGCTCTACATGGCGGTGCGCCTGAGCCGCACAATCACTCAGTCCGTAGAGGACCTGTACGACGCGACGATCTCCATTGACGGTGGCGACCTGAGCCACCGCATTCAGGTTTCTCGCACCGACCAGCTTGCGGAACTCTGCCGGTCCTTTAATCGCATGAGCTGGTCGATGGGCCGGTTGATCGAACAGCAGAAGGAAAAGGAGCGCATCGAAAGCGAGCTTTCCATCGCGCAGGAGGTGCAGGCGAACCTCTTCCCGAAGCAGAACCTGAGGCTTCCGGAGCTTGAGTTGCACGGTATATGCCGCCCAGCGCGCATCGTTTCAGGGGACTACTACGACTTTCTTACCTTCAACGCGCCGGAAGCTGTGCGTGGCGACGGCCAGCAGACGATCTCCGGTCTCGGCATCGCTCTTGGAGACATCAGCGGAAAGGGAATTTCTGCGGCACTGTTGATGGCGACACTGCACTCCGCCGTGCGTGCCTACCGCTTCGCGAGCGAGGAATTGTTGACGCCCGTCATCATGCGCGGCGCTCGAGAAGACTGCGTGGAGTACAGTGAGCTGTTCGGGTCTCCTGGTCGTGTGCTGGCATTGCTGAATCGCCACCTGTATCGCTCCACCACACCGGAGAAGTACGCAACGCTCTTCCTTGCGCACTACGAGCGTGAGACGGCCCAACTCACCTATTCCAATGCCGGGCAATTACCCCCTTTTGTTCTTCGCAGCGACGACAGCCTTGTCCGGCTTGATCGTGGTGGCACCGTAGTGGGCCTGATGGACGGCATGACCTACGAGCAGGAGGCGTTACAAATGGAGACTGGCGACATCCTGATTGCGTACTCCGATGGCGTGACTGAGCCGGAGAACGACTTCGGCGACTTCGGTGAGGCAAGACTGATCGACGTGGTGCGTCAGTTTCGACATGAACCGCTCGACATCATCTCAAGCGAGGTAATGCGTGCGCTGGATGCCTGGATCGGCGAAGGTGAGCAGCCTGACGACATTACTCTGGTGCTTGCGCGTCAGGTGTGAAGGCAGTGGCTACCTGTCTTTGGTCTTGAACGCCTTGATCGCGATCCCATTCGGGCGGGGGCCGGCGGGTAGCAAGGTGAACAGCTCAGGACCGTTTTTGTCGCGGGTGCGAATCACAGCGACGTCGCCGCTGCGTGAATTTGCAGCGAGCAGCAGATGCTCGTCTGCGCTCATGGCGATCGAGTCCGGTCCTGAGCCAGTGCGAACGCTGCCACTCAGCCTGCCATCGTCGACGCTGTACAGGCTGATCGAGTCTGTGCCGAAGTTGGCCACCCAAAGCGTGGCATTGTCAGAACTGACGAGACCGTGGGCAAGCTGCATGCCGATGCGGTAGGTGCCACCCACTTCGTTTGTCCACGTAGATACTTCGCTCATGGTGTTTGAGCCGAAGTTTGAGACGAAGATTTCGCCACCATCGGGCTTGATTGCGATCTGAACGGGCGTCTTGCCGACGCGAAGAAGCGTCAGTACGTGGTCCGCTGTAAGCGTATTGTCCTGCTTTGCGTTCCATGAATCCGCAGGCTGCGCAAGCGATATCGCGAGTACCGAGTCTGAATCAGAGCAGGCGACGAACGCCTTTGCGGTCGGTTGCGACGCTTCGAGCGGGACTATGGCAATGT
>CALMAP010000193.1:0-3035 GCA_937859825.1 uncultured Terriglobus sp.
CACCGTATCACTGACGCCTGCGCCGCCGGGCCGTTGCACCGTGAGCACGTATCATAAGAAGGTGAAAATTGCCGCAGCAACCGTCCTCTGCTTCACTGCGCTTTGTTTTCTTCCTGCTGGCTGCAAGCGGGGAAACGACTCCGCTGCCTTGAGCAAAAACATCGTGGAGTTTCATCTGCGCGGCAAGGTCCTAGGCGTTGACATGGACCATAAGGAGATCATGCTCGCGCATGATGCCGTGCCCGGGTTTATGGAAGCGATGACAATGCCCTACCAGACATCCGTGCCTGAGGCGCTGGCCGAACTCCATCCCGGCGACAGCATTACGGCGCGACTCCTGGTGGAGAAGGACTCCGATGGCGACTTTCACCATCCAATGCTTGATCGCATCGTGGTAATTGGTCAGGGCAAGCCTGATTACAAGCCAGTGAAGCAGTATCACGTGCCCCAGGTGGGCGATGCAGTCCCTGACTTCAAGTTGCTGGACCAGAGCGGCAAGGAGCGTTCGCTTGCGGGATATCGCGGCAAGGCGCTGCTCATTACGTTCATCTACACGCGCTGTCCACTTGGGGACTTCTGCCCGAAGATGAGCCGAAACTTCGCCGCGATCGACACTGCCCTCGCAAAAGACAAGACAGCCTATGAGAAGACAGACCTGCTTTCGATTTCGTTCGATCCGATGTATGACACGCCTGCGGTGTTGCGATCCTATGGTGGTGCTTACACAGGCCGTTACACCAACGAGAACTTTCATCACTGGCAGTTTGCCGCGCCATCGAAGGACGACCTGCCGAAGCTTGAGCAGTACTTTAACGTCGGTGTCACTGGGCAGGATGCCACGCTGACCCACTCGCTATCGACGGTGCTCATTGGGCCTTCGGGCAAAATCGCCGCGTGGTATCCGGGGAATGACTGGAAGCCAGCCGGCGTGGCCGACACCATGCGCAAACTCGTACAAACATCCTGAATGAGCGGAGAACTCCTTTGGCAAGAACAACTGTGATTGTTGGCATTCTGCTGGTCCTGCTGGGAGGCGGCGTGTACGCGGTCGTTTCGCCGCATGCACCCACCGCACTCATTCCGGCCGTGTTCGGCGTCGTGCTTGTGGTGCTGGGCCTGCTCGCGCAGACGCAAGATGCGAAGCGCCGTATGCTGGTAATGCACATTGCCGTGACTGTCGGACTGATCGGCTTTATCTTTCCATTCGTCCGGTCTGCGAGCGCGGCTCTCAAAATGGTCCGCGGCATTCCTGTTGTCCGTCCGCTTGCGGTAGAAGAGCAGATGGCGATGGCCGCAATCTGTCTCGTCTACACCGTCCTGTGTGTTCGCTCGTTTATTGAGGCGAGGCGCTCGCGGTTTGCGTAAACAAGCCGCATCAGACTGCCGTGTTCAGGCATCAGTAACAGCACGCCGTAACGCGAAGCTTGCCCGTCGCAGGCAGAATGTGAGTTCTTCATGGGTTCTTTCGGGCACGGTTCTTTTTCAACCGGCAGCGCGCGCGGCGCGGAACGGCCTTCGCGGAACACCGCACGATCGCGTTCGGCAGACATGACCGCGGCCAAGCCGAAGCCACAGCTCCGCCGTGTCTGGCCTGAGATCAAGAAGCTCATTCGGCCCCGGCGCGCGCTTTTAGCCGGAAGTCTCGGCATCATGATCGTCAACCGTCTCAGCGGACTGGTTCTTCCCGCCTCGACCAAGTTCCTGATCGACGACGTGATGCGCGCGCACCGTGTGAACCTGCTGCTACCCATTGTGGCTGCCGTGGTGACGGCGACGCTGATTCAGGGCGTCACGTCTTACGCGCTGACGCAACTGCTCTCCAAAGCCGGTCAGCGCCTGATTACGGAACTGCGCATGCAGGTGCAACAGCACATCGGCAGACTGCCCGTGGCCTTCTACGACGAGAACCGAACCGGTACGCTGGTGGCGCGCATTATGACCGATGTTGAGGGCGTGCGGAACCTTCTAGGCACCGGTCTGGTTGAGTTTCTGGGCGGCCTGCTTACCGCGGGATTCGCCTTCGCCTATCTCATCTTTCTTTCCGTGAAG
The DNA here is from genome assembly GCA_937859825.1 of uncultured Terriglobus sp. GTDB lineage: Bacteria > Acidobacteriota > Terriglobia > Terriglobales > Acidobacteriaceae > Terriglobus. Next base: position 2,050 of record CALMAP010000193.1, read on the forward strand.
ATGACCATGCTTACCTTTTGCATCCTCGTTCTGTTCGCGTTTGTCCTGCAGCGGGCCTTCAAGACGATCCGCCCTATCTTCCGGCAGCGCGCCAAGCTGAATGCAGAGGTGACCGGCAGGCTTACGGAATCGCTGGGCGGCGTGCGTGTCATCAAGGGCTACCACGCGGAAGAGAGCGAAGCCGGCATCTTCGCGCAGAACGTGAAGCGCCTGCTGGACAACGTGATCAGCTCGCTCACCGCGCAGTCTGTCATGTCGCTTTCAAGCACGGCGGTGCTCGGCGTAGTTGGGTCGCTGATTATGTATCTGGGTGCAAAGCAGGTTGTTGCGGGGCAGCTCACCACTGGCGGCTACGTGACGTACACCATGTTTCTGGCCTTCATGATCGCGCCCATCGCTTCGCTGGTTTCCATTGGAACGCAGTTGACCGAAGCGCTGGCCGGTATGGACCGCACCGTCGAAGTATTGAGCGAACGCACAGAAGACAAAGACCCGCGTCGCACGGTGTCTCTGCCGCCGATGCATGGCGAGGTCCAGTTTGACAACGTGAGTTTCGAGTACGAGGCGGGCAAGCCTGTTCTGCATGTAATTTCTTTCACCTCTTTGCCCGGATCGGTGACCGCGCTGGTAGGCTCGTCCGGATCCGGCAAGTCGACGATTATTTCTCTCGTGTGCGCCTTCCACTCGGCCACGACAGGATCCGTGCTGGTCGACGGGATCGATCTGAGTACGGTGCTCCTTAGCAGTTACCGCGCACAGCTTGGCGTCGTGTTGCAGGAGACTTTTCTCTTCGACGGCACCATTCGTGAGAACATCCGCTTCTCCCGCCCGAACGCAACGGAAGAGCAGATCATGGAAGCCTGCCGCATCGCGCGTGTTGATGAGTTTGCGGAACGCTTCGAGCTTGGCTATGACACCATCGTGGGCGAGCGTGGGGTGAAGCTCTCCGGAGGGCAGCGCCAGCGGCTATCCATCGCGCGCGCAAT
>CALMAP010000193.1:3045-3257 GCA_937859825.1 uncultured Terriglobus sp.
GCATCCTGATTCTGGACGAAGCGACAAGCTCGCTGGACAGTGAAAGCGAGGCCATGATCCAGCAGGGACTCAACTTCCTGATGCAAGGGCGCACCACCTTCGTAATCGCGCACCGGCTTTCCACGATCCGCAATGCCGACCAGATCCTCGTGGTCGAGCAGGGAAGGATCGTGGAACGCGGTACCCATCGCGTTCTGTTTGAACTGCAGGGC
>CALMAP010000193.1:3267-7243 GCA_937859825.1 uncultured Terriglobus sp.
CTATTGCAGGCCCAATTCCTTCAGGACGAATGCGTAGTCCAGTGCGATTTCCTTCAGGTAGTCGTAGCGGCCCGAAGCGCCGCCGTGTCCCGCATCCATGTTGATGTGAAGCAGCAGCGGTACGTTCTGATTCGTCTTGAGAGTGCGAAGCTTTGCGACGAATTTTGCGGGTTCCCAGTACATGACCTGCGAGTCGTTCAGGCTGGTCTTGACCAGAGTCGCGGGATAATCTGCGCGTTTCAGGTTGTCATACGGTGAGTAGCTGAGCATGTATTCAAACGCGGGCTGCTCATTCGGATTGCCCCACTCTTCGTACTCCGCTACGGTGAGCGGTAGGGAAGCATCCAGCATGGTGTTCATCACGTCGACAAACGGCACATGCGAGAGCACGATGCGAAAGAGGTCAGGCCGCATGTTTGCAACCGCGCCCATCAGCAGCCCACCAGCGCTGCCGCCTTCGATGACTACCTTGTCCTGGGCACCGTAGCCTTCACCAACAAGGTACTCCGCGGCGCGAATAAAGTCAGTGAAGGTATTCCGTTTCTGCATCATCTTGCCCGCGTCGTGCCATGTGTCGCCCAGGTCGCCACCGCCACGAATGTGGGCATAAGCCATCACAAAACCGCGGTCCAGCAGAGCGAGCCGGCTGCCGCTGAAGCCAACGGGCAGAGCGTAGCCATACGAGCCGTAGCCATAAACATAGAGTGGATTGCTGCTGTCTTTCCGGAACAGGTCACGCTTGTAGACAAGCGAGACCGGAACCCGCGCGCCGTCGTCTGCAATGGCCCACACCCGCTCCGAAGCATAGCTTTCCCGATCGAAGCCGCCGGGAACCTCCTGCTGTTTCAACAGAGTAGATTTTGCTTCGGCTACGTTGTACTCGTAGATGGACGCCGGGGAGACGAGCGATTGGTAGCTATAGCGGAAAGAAGGCGTGTCGAACTGGCGATTGACAGACAGACCGGCACTGTAGGCGGGCTCGGGAAACTCTACCGTCTGTGCGTCTGTTTGAAGCATGTCCTGCTTGAAGTGGTACACGCGCAGCCTGTCCAGACCGCCTCTCTTTTCAGACGCTACGGCAAAGTTCTGGAAGACCTCGAAATCTTCCAGCGGCACGTCCGGCTGCTCGGGCAGTAGCTCCGTCCACGATTCACGTCCGGGATCGTTGACCGGTGCCGTGACGATGCGAAAGTTTTTGCCCGTATCGTTCACGCGCAGATAGAACAGGCCCTCGCGATGATCCAGGGAGTACTCCTGGTCCGGTATGCGCTCCGCCACCACACGGAACTCTTCGGTCGGCGCGTCGGCTTCCAGGCAGCAGTATTCCGTTGTGGTGTGGCTGCCGGCTTCAATCAGCAGGTACTTGCGATCGCGAGTACGGCCGACACCCACGTTGAAGCGCTCGTCCTGCTCTTCGTAGACGAGTACGTCGCTTTCGACCGGCTCGCCGAGCGTGTGCCGAAGCACACGATACTGACGTTTCGTCTGCTCGTCTTCGATCGAGTACAGCAGCATCTTCCCATCCGGTGTCCAGGTGAGGGAGCCGACCCTCTCGGCCGTATCCGGCAGGAGTGTGCCTTTTTGTAGGTCTTTCACATGTAGCGTGTACTGGCGAAAGCCGGTCTCGTCGGTGGTGTAGGCGACCAGGTTGCCATCGGGGCTGATGGAGAACGCACCCAGAGACAGGAACGGCTTACCCTCGGCGAGTTGGTTCACATCCAGCAGAACCTCTTCGGGAGCATCCGGATCGTAGCTGCTATCCGGCTTTGCCCTGCGACGGCAATGGATCGCGTACTGCAGGCCCTGCACGGTGTGCGTGTAGTAGAACCAGTCGCCATCGCGATAGGGAACGGAGGTGTCCGTTTCCTTGATGTGCGACAGCATCTCTTCGTAAAGCGATTTCTGCAGGTCTTCGGTGCCGGCCATCCACGCGGTCGTATAGTTATTCTCTGCGTTGAGATACGCGATCACCTCGGGCGAGTTTTTGTCACGAAGCCAGAAGTAATCGTCTTCCAGCACTTTGCCGTGCAGTTCGGTGGGGTGAGGTTCTCGTTTTGCTATCGGTGGCAGTGTGTCAGGAGCCATGGGGTTAGGATATCGCCTGGTGCAGCAGCTCTCTACTTTGCAGTTGCTCTCAACCGATGGAACCGCGCGCGTGCCGTGCGCGTATCATCAAATGTGATGGCCACTAGGCAATCGCGTTCGTACCTTCTGCTGTTGTGGCTGATGTGCCTCTTCACGACGGCTGCCTCGGCTGAATCCGTCAAGGACATCGCAGCTCCCACGAACTATGTGACCGATCTGGCGGGTGTGCTCAACGCCTCCACGCAGGCGGACCTGAATGCGCTTTGCCGAAGCGTCGATGTGCAGGCGCATGCGCAGATTTTTGTGGTCACGGTTCACAAGATTGATGATGACGAGCCGATCGAGCAGTTTGCAAACGATCTCTTTGCAAAATGGAAGATTGGGCCTGCCAAGACGGACCGTGGTATTTTGCTCCTGCTTTCTGCGGAGGATCATCGCTATCGGATGGAAGTAGGTTTTGGGCTCGAGGGCATTCTGCCCGACGGCAAAACCGGCGACATCGGCCGCGACATGGTGCCCGACCTGAAGGACGGCAACTACGACGGCGCGGTGCGTACCGCTGTGAACGAGATCGCACAGGTGGTTGCACAGGATGCCGGCATCACGCTGACCCAGCCGGTACATACCTACCATCGCACCGGAAGCAACTCTGCAAGCGGCGGCTCTCGTATCTTCGGCATTCTCTTCTTACTCGTCTTCCTCTTCTTTATCTTCCGTGGCGGTGGCCGCGGCGGTAGAGGTGGCGGTGGAGGCGGCTTTCTTTCTGGGTTGCTGCTCGGCGGCCTCATGGGAGGCGGAAGAGGGTATGGCGGCAGTGGCTACAGTGGCTGTTTTGATGGCGGCGGCGGTGGTGACAGTGGCGGCAGCTTCGGCTGTGGAGAAGGCTGTAGTTCCGGTGGCGGTGGCGCCAGCGGAAGCTGGTAGAGTTCAGGAGAAAACGGCACATGGCAGCAATGTTGGAAGGCAATTCAAATCGAGGAACTATGCGTAAAAGCTGGATAGGAATCGGCGTTGTTGTTGCTCTGTTACTGGGGGTGCTGCTTATCGGCGGCAGCTTCGTATCGGCGCGCAACAGCATGGCAGTCAAGAGCAATGAAGTAGACGCAGCATTCTCGCAGATCGACATCGACCTGCAGCGCCGGGCGGACCTGATCCCAAATCTGGTCGCGAGTGTGAAGGGCTATGCCAAGGTCGAGACGACGATCCTGACCAACATCGCAGAAGCACGTTCCGGTCTGCTTCAGGCGAAGACGCCCGATGAGAAGCTGGCCGCCAACGACCGTCTCTCCGTATCGCTGCTGCCGCTTACGCGCATGCAGGAGGCCTATCCGAACCTGAAGAGTGACGGCCAGTTTCAGCGGCTGGAGGACGAGCTATCCGGCACCGAGAACCGCATCGCAGTCTCCCGTAGGCGCTACAACGCGTCGATTCTGGACTACAACAACACGATCTCTGTCTTCCCGAACAGCGTTTGGGCGGGTATTGCCGGGTTCCAGAAAAAGACGGGCTACTTTGCCGCAGATGCCGGGTCCAAGTCGGCACCGAAGGTCGACTTCAATTAGCGGTGTTCCAGAAAGCATAAGAAAGCCGTCGCCTAAGCGACGGCTCTCTTATGCTAGAAGAGCTTACCGCGAGAAGGATGCGACTGCGCTTGCCTCGTCGTCCTTCACATCGAATACGGTGTACAGCTTGGTGATCTGCAGCAGATCGTGGACCTTCTTGGTCAGGTTCAGCAGCTTCAACTCGCCACCGGCGTTCTTCACGCTGGTAAAGGCGCTGACCAGTTCGCCGATGCCTGAGCTGTCGATGTAGCTCACATCGCCCAGGTTCAGCAGAATGTGCTTTTCGCCTTTGCCGACCAGGTCGCGAATTGCATCGCGCAGGGTGACGC
>CALMAP010000193.1:7253-13348 GCA_937859825.1 uncultured Terriglobus sp.
AGCGTCACGCAGCACGACGCTGCCCTCGCCGAGGGTGATGCGTCCGCTCAGATCCAGAATCGTAACGCCGTCGACCTGGCGTGTGCTTACCTTCATGCTCATTATCTTTCCTCCAGAGGTGGGCGCAACGTTTGAAGCGCCAAAACTAAGCGGGTGTTTGTTCCGTGGCACGGCGCTTGATCAGCGTGAGTTCCGTTCCAGGAGAGAGTTGGCGAAAGTGTACCTCATCCATCAGGGCGCGCATCAGGAATACTCCGCGGCCTGAACTGCGCAGGATGTTTTCCGGCAGCAGCGGATCGGGAAGAACCGCTGCATTGAAGCCGGTGCCTTCATCCTGAATGCGGATTGTGATGGTCTTGTTGTCAGACTCGAAGGACGCACGCACCTGCTTCTCACTGCTGTAACTGTTTCCATGCAGTACGGCGTTTACGGTTGCCTCACGCACAGCCATGGCGATGTTGGCAGCATCGTCTTCATTGAAGCCATGCTTCGCGGCATAGGTCTCCGCTTCCTGCTCCAGACGGTCGACGCTTGCCAGCGTTGAAGGGAGCGCGAGGTCCGTCCGGTCTGTCGAAAACTCTTCCAGATTCATCGTCGGCAGTCCTTTGCCGAACTCGCGCCGGCAGAAGATAGGTTTACCGGCAGTGTGCTTGGACACACCGGGAATGTCAAGATTACCTCGATTCCACGAGAAGCTACGCACGAAGAAGCTCGATAGTTCCCGTGCCGTGTGACGGCTATGTTGTTGGCTAGGCCGTGCATACACGCAAGGTACACTGCCCATAGCTGCAACGAAGGAGGTGCAACGGGCCATGTCTGTCAAAACTGCTCGACGCTCCACCGTTGCAACTCTTCTGGGCAGATCGGTGCTCAGCGACACGGGCGCTGTGCGCGGCAAAATTGCAGAGTTTCTGCTCAATGGACCAAACGGCGCAACGCACGTTACCGACCTCGTCCTGACGGACAGTGGGCACCTGCGCGGGGAGCGAAAGTCCGTGCCGGTATGCCAACTTGGATTTCATCAGGACGGCACAATCCACCTCCGGGATGAAACGATCTTGACTCCGCTCGAGGAAAACCCTGCAACGGTTTACCTGGAGCGTGATCTGCTCGACCAGCAGATCATTGATGTTTCGGGCAGGAAGGTCGTCAGGGTCAACGACGTTGACCTTGTCTGGGAGGTCCACGACGAAGACACGTGCGACCTGCGTATTGCGGAAGTCGAAGTCGGCCTGCGTGGTGCGGCCAGGCGTCTGCTGAAGGGCCTTCCGCACGGCTTGGTCGAAGCAGTTGCGCAGAAGTTTCAGCCACGCGTCATCCCCTGGGAGTTCGTCGACCTGATTGATCGTGATCCGGCGCGAAGGGTGCGCCTGAAGATCGAGCACGACAAGCTGTCGAGTATGCACCCCGCCGACATTGCCGACATTCTCGGTGAGCTCGGTCCAGCGGAACGTGACGCCGTCTTTACGTCGTTGAATGAGGAGATTGCCGCCGAGGCATTGGAAGAGGTCGAGCCGAAGCTCCAGCGATCGTTGCTGGAGCACATGGAGTCCAGCCGTGCTGCCGACATTATTGAGGAGATGGATCCCGGTGCGGCTGCGGACCTTCTCTCCGAGTTGCCGGAGGAACGCTCTGACGCAATCCTCGAGCAGATGGAGCCTGAGGAGCGTCAGGAGGTCGAAGAGCTTCTTGAGTTCTCAGAAGACACGGCTGCCGGGCGCATGACCACCGATTACGTGGCATTGCCACTGGCAGCCAGCGTTGCGGATGCAATCAAAGCAATGCGCGACTTTGAAGGTGACGTTGACCTGCTTACTGAAATTTTTCTTATCGATGAGCAAAACCGTCTCTGCGGAGTCGTGAATCTGGCCCGCATCCTCCTTGCAGATGGCGCGACAGAGCTGCGCAGTATTCAGGAAACGCGTATGCACTGCTGCAATCTGGAGACCACCGGGAAACAGATTGCCGAGCAGTTCGATAAATACAATCTGCGCTCACTAGGTGTACTCGACCAAGAGAACAGCTTGCAGGGCGTGATTTATGCAGAACATGTGATTGCACTGTTGCGAGAGAGGCGATAGGCACGGTGCGCATCCTCTATGCTGCTCCCATCTCCCCGAATGACTCCTCGGAGTACCGCCGCCTTGCATTGATCCGTGAAGGCCACGAACCGGTCGCGGTCAATCTGTACGACTACGGCCTGAAGAATCGCTTGCTTCACAAATTTGAACACCGTCTGGTTGCAGGGCCGGAGGTCGCCCGCTTCAATCGCGACCTGCTGCGCACGGCGCGGGAACACCGACCGGACATTCTTTGGTGTGACAAGGCGTTGTTTCTGCAGCCGAAGACCTTGGAGCGGTTCCGCGAACTCGGAATTCCGACCGTCAGCTACATGATTGACAACTTCTTTGGTCCGAGGCGCGATCCGGGCTGGCGCCTTTACGCAAAGACACTTCCTTATTTCGACCTGCACTGCACGCAGCGTGACAGCAACGTTCGCGATTACCTTGCCGCAGGGGCCCGAGACGTAATCAAGATCCAGACCGCGTTTGAACCAACCGTTCACTTTCCTGCGGATGTGCCATTCACAGACGCGCAGCGCGACCGTGGGGTCTCCTTTATTGGGACCTCTTACGACCAGCGTGGCGCCATCCTCAGCCGGATGGCCGAGGATGGCCTGCCGATCGTCATCTCGGGTGGGGAACAGCACTGGCGCAGGGCGCTTACGCCTGCTGCATTCACAGCGCTTTACCGAGAAGGAGAACTTTACAACGAGCGTTACCGTTCCGCAATCTGGCGTTCCCGCATCAATCTGAGTTTTCTCACGCACTCCAACGCGGATGAGTTCGTGCACAAAAGTTTTGAGATCACGGCGTGCGGCGGCTTCCTGCTGGCGGAGCGTACCCCAGGCCACCTGGAGCGTTTTGTTGAAGACGAAGAAGCGGTCTTCTTTAACGGGTACGACGAACTTGTGGAGAAGGTGCGGCGCTACCTGCCGGATGAGGCTGCGCGCAACCGCATCGCTCTCGCAGGGCAGAAGCGCGCCTGGAGCAGCGGGTATGACAACGACACGCAGGTGCGCCGTATTCTGCAACGCATCTCAAAACACATGAGCGGCACAGGGCACCAGCATGACGCCGGGCCGGCGGTGCGCGCTTGAAATTTTTTAAAAGCTGGCGGGTGCGCATTCTGTTCTTTCTCGCCGCGCTCGGGCCTGGCTTTATCACCGCGAACGTCGACAACGACGCTGGCGGCATTTTTACCTATTCGCAGGCAGGGGCGCAGTTCGGCTATTCCTTACTGTGGACGATGCTGCCGATTACCCTGGCGCTGATCGTGGTGCAGGAGATGTGCGCGCGCATGGGTGCGGTAACGGGCAAGGGTCTGTCCGACCTCATTCGTGAGGAGTTCGGTCTGCGCATCACGGTCGTCTGCATGGTTCTGCTGGTGGTCGTCAATTTCCTGAATGTGGTCACAGAATTTGCAGGCATCGCAGGGTCGATGCAGTTGTTCCATGTAAGCAAGTTCATCAGCGTTCCAGCGGGCGCGCTTCTGGTCTGGGCACTGGTTGTGAAAGGCGATTACAAGGGCGTCGAGAAGGTCTTTCTTTTCGCCTCGGTCGTGTATCTGGCCTACATCATTGCCGGCGTACTCGGGCGGCCGGACTGGCATGCAGCCATGCTGGAAACAGTCAAGCTGCCCCCGCGTTCAGCATGGTCCGACCACGCTTACCTGTACGCGACCATTGCGGTCATCGGAACCACCATCACGCCGTGGATGCAGTTTTATCTGCAGTCCTCCGTGGTGGAAAAGGGTGTGACCGTGCGCCAGTACAAGGCGACCAGGCTCGATGTGGTTATTGGGTCAATCTTCACCGACGTCGTGGCTTGGTTCATCGTGGTAGTCTGTGCCGCAACTCTTTTCGTGCATGGAGTGCACAACATCAATGTGCCTGCAGACGCGGCAGAGGCGATGCGGCCCATCGCAGGCGACTATGCATTTTTGCTCTTTGCTGCAGGGCTGTTCAACGCCTCACTGTTCGCTGCGTCGATTCTTCCCCTCACGACTGCGTACACGGTATGCGAAGGCCTTGGCTTTGAGAGTGGGCTGGACCGCAGTTGGAAACAGGCACCTGTCTTCTACTGGTTTTACACGCTGTTGATCGCATTCGGCGCGGGTGTGGTTTTGCTGCCGCATTTCAACATTGTGAGCACGGCGATTCTCTCGCAAGTACTGAATGGGCTGCTGTTGCCGGTGATCCTCTATTTCATGCTGCGACTGATCAACAACAAAGAGTTGATGGGAGAGCACACCAACTCAACCTGGTTCAATGTTGTGGCGTGGACCACGGCTGGAATCGTGGTGGCGCTATCGTGTGCGCTGGTGTGGAACACCATTCACCCGTCAGCTTAAGAGCGGTTGCAACGGATTACTGTTCTCTTGAAGTGACGTACCCGGGCACCCAAAGCAGGGCGCGCCGCGACGCGCTGGCAGGAACGTCGGCGATGGACTGCCGTGCAGCCTCGGCATAAGCCCGGGCCGCATCCATGGCGTACTCTAGGGAACCGTGTCGCCTGAGAATCTCCAGGATCGTCCCGTGCTTGACGCGGCTGAAGTCGCCGTCTTCCAGCACGGTGCGAATCGCTTCACGGTCCGCGCCGGTACCGCGTTCCAAGGCGTGTATCACTGCGAGCGTGGCCTTGCCCTCGCGAAGATCGCTGGCCGCAGGCTTGCCGAGTACCTCGTCGGTAGCGGTCAGGTCCAGCACGTCATCGACAATCTGGAAGGCGATTCCAAGATTGCGTCCGTACTCTCCGAGCTGCTCTTCGATCCCTGTCGGCGAGCTGGCCAGCGCCGCGCCAAGCTGCATGCTGACTTTGAACAAGCAGGCAGTCTTGCGGTAGATCAGGTCGAAGTATTCTTCTTCATTGATCAGCCGCCCAAGCTTCTCGATCTGGAGCAGTTCACCTTCCACCATCTGCTGCGTGAGAGTGATGAGCAGATCGAGTACATGGAAGTTGCGCTCCTGCAGGGCAGTATGAAAGCTCTGCATATAGAGCCAATCGCCCGCCAGCACGCACTTGGAAGCGCCCCAGGCCACGTTGGCCGAGGGGCGTCCGCGCCGTGTCTTCGCATCGTCAATGATGTCGTCGTGAACGAGCGTCGCGGTGTGAAGCATCTCAACGACCGCACCCATGCGGATGCGGCTCTCTCCCGCGAAGCCAACACACTTCGCGGACAGAAGAAGCAGCAATGGACGAATGCGCTTGCCACCACCGGCCAGAAGGTACTGACCTATCTCCGTGATGACTTCGACGGGGGAGTTGGACTGCCGGGCGAACTCCGCCTCGACTGCTGCAAGGTCATCTCGGAGAAGATCAAAAACCTCGGCAGCCGACGCTAGGGAGAGCGGATTCACGTTCATCTGACTCTAACAGGCCCGCCAAGGATGGTGCAGACTCCGCCTAATTCGTACGGTAGTTGGTGAACTGAAGTTCTACGCCGTAGTCTTTGCCCCGCAGCAAAGCGATAGCCTGCTGCAGCACGTCACGGTCCTTGGCGGAAATGCGAACGGTGTCGCCCTGGATGGATGCCTGGGCCTTCAGCTTGCTGTCTTTTACCGCCGCAGTAATCTTCTTCGCGGCGTCGGAAGGGATACCCTGCTTGAGCTTGATCTTCTGCCGCACCGAACTGTTTGCTGCCGGTTCGACTTTCTCGTATTCGAGATTTTTTAGCGACACGTTGCGCTTGACCAGCTTTTGCTGAAGTATCTCTGTAATTGCCTTCAGCGTGTACTCATCCTGGGAAGCAAGCTGGATCACGTCACTCCCTTCCAGCGCCATGGTCGACTTTGAGTTCTTGAGATCGAAACGGGCGTTGACTTCCTTCTGGGCCTGATCGATCGCGTTCTTCACTTCCTGCACCTCGACTTTGCTGACTACGTCGAAGCTGTTGTCCTGTGCCATGTGCCTTCCCTCTCATTGCGGCTGCTGCCGCGCAAGCGTCTTCAAGTGAATGGATGCGGTGAAGAGCCATGCCGTTCTATGCAAGCTGAAACAGGCTCTCAAAATTGGCAGTGGTCGCCACAGCAATCT
>CALMAP010000193.1:13358-13578 GCA_937859825.1 uncultured Terriglobus sp.
TCTCTTCCAACGGAACGCCTCGCAACTCAGCCAGGAACTCCGCCGTGACACGTGTGCGTGCGGGCTCGTTGCGTTCCCCTCGATACGGCTGCGGCGCCAGAAATGGCGAGTCGGTCTCGACCAGGATGCGGTCCAACGGCACCTGCAATGCAGCTTCGCGAATGTTCTGAAAGCGCGCGTAGGTGAGATTGCCTGCCAACGAAATGTGGAAGCCAAGCTC
>CALMAP010000194.1 GCA_937859825.1 uncultured Terriglobus sp.
GGTCAGCACCACCTTTGCCCAGCGATTGCCGCAGCCGGAAGGCGGCGCGTAGCTGATGGGCTTGGTGCTGTAGTCGCCGAAGGTCTGGTTGTCGAAGAGGGTCACGGTGCATGGCTGGGTAGACGGCCTGCTTACCGGCGGCTCTGCCGTTGCCGGATTTGAGGAGCCAACGACCGGTGTGGTAGACACCGGAACGACCTGCGCTGAAACGGTGAGGGCTGCAACTACGAGCGCTGCAGCAGATGCGCAGCGGAAAAGACCGGCGGAACGGGACCAGATGCGATGCACAAAAACTCCGAGAGAGGACTTGGATTACGGGTGTAAACCCATAGTAAGCGCGCCGCGTAGAACTCCAGAGTGGGCAGAAATTTCTATCGGGTGGAACGAAGGATGCGGTCTGGATACCAGGTCACACCCACGGTCGCGGAGACCGATCCGTGCGTCCCGTTCCCAAGCAGCGGCGCTCGCCAGAGCTCGCCTTGTATGGCACCCTGTACCTCAAGGTCGCGCGCGGGCCGCAGCCTGAGGTTCACGCCGAAGTCCTGCTGGGTGGTGCCGCCGGCAAGAAAGTCCTTTGCGGCCTTCTGCCGCCGGTACTCGAACTGCACCTGCTGGTCGGGGCGCACGTGCCATGTAAGCCAGGCCTGTCCGCCCTTGTTCTCGCGGCCGATCCAATCGCCAATCAGGAACGAGCGGTTGGTGTAGCCCTGCTTCTGGACGGACTCAAACAGCAGAAAGCCGCCGCCGGTGCTCTGCCGCGCGGGCGGATCGGTGGAGACACCCTCGACCCGCAGGTTCACGCGGGATAGTCCGGGCAGACGCGCGATGTACAGCCCCGGCCGTATCGCGGCACGCTTGGGAGCGCTGATGGGGAACACGTCGTCGTGCGCGAAGGAGTCGGCATAGACCGTGAAGAGATAGTCGTTGAACGGGATGCGGTAGGAGACATCCACCGAGCTGAAGCGCGCACCGGGGTCGTCGCGCGAGAACTTCACGGCGGGCGTAGCCGCGGTGGTGCTGAAGAAGCTACGCAGGAACGTGGCGACCGTGATGGGCACATGGCCTTTGCCGCCCCAGATCACCGAGCGCGCGAAGCCAATCTCAAGATCGGTCGTCGGCTTGAAGCTGATCTTTTCCGCATGCAGCCAGGGATCGTTCGGCACGTTATGGCCCTTCAAGCTGCCGACAAAAAACTCGTAGCGAAAGAGCCCCGTCACGCGCGACAGGCCCGGCGCATACAGCGGCTCGATGCGGTCGATGCGGAAGGCATACATCGGCTCCGAGTTGTTGGAGTAGATCATGCTTGCGCCCTCCGCCGGGCCAAGCCAGCTATCGCTCTTACCGAACGATATTTGGTGGCCGCCCACATGCGCGGAGAGGTTTGCCTCCAGCAGGCGGCTCTGGTTCCGCGTCGCGATCGCGCCCTGCGGGATGTTGAAGTAAGTGCCGTTTAGCGGAAGCTGGTCGAGCGTCTTCAGCGTGTTTGCCAGCGCGTCGCTGTAGCCGGTGGCGGCGGGTGCGTGCTGGTACTCGCCGCGAAGGTACAGGTTGAACCGCCCCGCGGTGCCGTAGGCGCTGTACCCGGCGATGCCGTTCAAGCCTGCCTGGTAGGGCCTGCCGTAATCGTTGATGAAGGTCTGGCCGAGGTGAAAGCTGTCGTTCAAAACCGCACCGTGCACGCCGCGCACACGGCCATAGACGCTCTCCGCAACTATATGGGGAGACGGCTGTTTTCCCAGTTCGGGGGCGAGTTCCCGGCAGAGACGGGCATAGATGTCCAGCGCCTCGTCGGGCGCGTTGCCGCGGTCCAGCACGGTGCTGGAAAGCGAGAGGGCGTGCGCCAGCGAAACGCGTGTGTACGGCCGCATACCCAGGTAGAGTGTGGGCAGATACCCCATCTCAAACAGCCGAGTGGCCGCCGGGTAGATCCAGCTATCGACCGGAATGTGTGGTGAGCCTGCAGTACCGCGGCCCGCTTCGGCGATTTCCTCCGGAACAGGCGACAGTTCCCCGCTTTGCGCAGAAAGAGAGAACGCGAATGCGAGTGTAGTCAGCATGGAGACGAAGCGCAACGCCCCCCGCTTCCGGGTGGTTACTGATGGCCCGGTCCGGATCAACGGCGGTACTGCTCGTCGGGAACGTGCTCCATCCAGTCGACGGCCTTGCCATTCAGCCGTTCCTGGATGGCAATGTGGGTCATCGCCGTTGTGGGCGTTGCACCATGCCAGTGCTTCTCGCCGGGGGAGAACCAGACCATGTCACCGGGCCGTATCTCTTCCACCGGGTCACCCTCGCGTTGCGCCCATCCGCAGCCGGAGACGACAATCAACGTCTGACCCAGCGGATGCGTGTGCCACGCGGTGCGTGCACCCGGCTCGAACGTGACGCTCGCCCCTGCCACCCGCGCCGGTTCAGGTGCCGTAAAAAGTGGGTCGATGCGAACGGTCCCGGTGAACCACTCCGCAGGGCCTTTGCCGGACGCCTGCGATCCTGCGCGATGAATCTGCATAGCACCATTGTAGGTTGCCATAGCGAACATGACCTGCTCTGGCGCACGAGCAAAGCTCGCAGGACGCATCACACCTGAGGTACGGTGCCGGGACCTGTCCCCCAAGCACCACGCAAGGAGAACCATGCCGACCGATTTGATTACCCCGCAGGACCCGCGCTTACAGTACCCGGGTCCACCATCCAAAGTTGAGATTCAGGACGCACCCGCGACACAGCAAGCGATGCGCGAGAAGCCTGACTGCGGCGAACTGTCCTATAAGGGTTCGGGCCGCCTGGCAGGCCGCAAGGCCCTGCTCACCGGTGCCGACTCCGGCATTGGCCGCGCCGCCGCCATTGCCTTTGCGCGCGAAGGTGCGGATGTTGCCATTAGTTACCTGCCCGCCGAGCAGGCCGACGCGGAAGAGGTAGCAAAGTACATTCGCGAGGCAGGCGGCAAGGCCGTTCTGCTGCCGGGCGACGTCTCGCACGAAGGCTTCTGCGAGAGGCTTGTCTCCGATGCCATTGGCCAGCTTGGCGGACTCGACATCCTGGTGAACAACGCCGGCAGGATGGGCAAGACCGAGGGCCTGCTTGCCACCTCCACCGAGCGCTTCGATGCGCTCATGAAGACCAATCTCTACTCCATCTTCTGGATCACCAAGGCCGCCGTGCCGCACATGAAGCCGGGTGCCTCCATCATCAACACGACCAGCATTCAGGGCTACGACCCGACCGGCACCATCTTCGACTATGCCATTACCAAGGCTGCCATCGCTAACTTCACCAAGGGCGTTGCCGAAGAACTCATGGAAAAGCACGGCATCCGCATCAACGCCATTGCGCCCGGCCCCGTCTGGACACCTCTGCAGGAGGCTGACGGCTCCGAGGAGAAGCTGAAGAAGCTGGGCAGCAACACGCCTTACAAGCGCCCCGGCCAGCCCGTGGAACTCGCTCCGGTATATGTCCTGCTTGCATCGCAGGAAGGCAGCTATATTAGCGGTGAGATCTATGGTGTAACTGGCGGCCTCGGAATTGCTTAATCACTCCCGCAAATAAGAAGGCAAGCCGTCGTAGTTACTACGACGGCTTACCTCTTCCAACAACGACTTAGACCAATTTCTCACAGCTGTAACTCAGGGCCAAAGGCCCGGAAGATAACAGCCTAGGCCGAAGGCCTAGGAATCCGTGAGACAGCCACCAAGCGCTGAAGGCGCGACCCAAGAGGCGCGGCTACACCTAAAGAAACATGGTCTAGTGCTTGGTGCATTTCGCTTCGTGTGTCATCCCAGATAGGAACGAACCAGCGCTTATGGTTTGCTTATCCTTCCCCCATACTCTGTCAGTCGGAGCGCAGCGAAGCGGAAGAATGACAGGTCAAAGAGCTAGAAATTAAGGAGAAATGCTCCGGTGCTCTAAGGAGAAATGCCCCGGCGCTCATCCATCGATTCGCGCCAGCCAAGCGCTGGTGCCACGTCCGACAGAATTGTCTGCAGCACGTGCACGTTATAGGCAATGCCAAGCTGGTTGGGAATCGTAAGCAGCAACGTGTCTGCCTCAGCGATCGCTTCGTCCCCTCGCAACTGCTGGACGAGCTTCTCCGGTTCCGCGGCGTACCCGCGCCCAAACACCGCGCGCGAAGGCCCGTCGATGTAGCCGAACTTATCGCCGCCGCCCGAGCCGCCGAAGTACATCCGGTCCAGATCCGTCGTGATCGGAAAGATGCTGCGACTTACTGAGACACGCGGCGTCCGTGTATGTCCTGCTGCCTTCCATGCCTCGCGATAAGCGCGGATCTGCTTTGCCTGCTGGATATGGAACGGCTCACCCGACTCGTCGTACTTCAACGTGGACGACTGCAGGTTCATGCCCAACTTCGCTGCCCACTCCGCGGTTGCATTCGATGCCGCACCCCACCAGATGCGGTCGCGCAAACCAGGGGAATGCGGTTCCAGCCGCAGCAGTCCGGGCGGATTGGGAAACATCGGCTTTGGGTTCGGCTGCGCAAAGCCCTTCCCTTCCAGAAGCTCCAGGAAGGTCTCCACATGCTGCCGTCCCAATTCCTGGTCTGTCTCGTCCTGATTCGGCTCGTAGCCGAAGTGACGCCAGCCCTCGATGACCTGCTCCGGCGAGCCGCGACTTACGCCAAGCTGCAGTCGTCCACCGGAGATGAGGTCGGCCGACCCTGCATCCTCGACCATGTAATGCGGGTTTTCATACCGCATGTCGATGACGCCTGTACCGATCTCGATGCGGCTGGTCTTCGCACCCACTGCCGCCAGTAGCGGAAACGGTGATGCCAACTGCTGTGCAAAGTGATGCACCCGAAAGTACGCGCCGTCCAGCCCAATGCGCTCCGCCTCAACGGCAAGATCGATCGACTGCAGCAAAACGTCGGACGCTGAGCGTGTCTGCGATTGAGGAGAGTCGACCCAATGGCCGAAAGAAAGAAAGCCAATCTTTTTCATGGAAGTCACCCGCACCCATATCGGGTGCACTTATCGGATGTGCTTCGATATCGAAGGATTCAGCGCTCCAGGTTTGGCGGTTCTGGTTCGGCATTGACCAGAAAGTTAGCATGATTATGGATGGGGAGGGAGCAGCGGGGCCTGGCCCGCTGAATAGCGGCGATCCACAAACGGCTTTAGCCCTGGTCTATGCTGAGGCAAATGTATCGCGCACCGCAGGAAGCTCGAACTTACTTTCTCACCTTTGTCTGCGCGCAGCGCCGACGCATCTTCCAGGTTGAGCGCACCTGCGAATCGATGATGCAGGTGCTCGAAACGAATCGAGCAAAAGGCAGGTTCGAACTACACGCCTTCGTCATCATGCCCGACCACGTCCATGTCGTGCTGACACCCGCGCCGGATGTGTCTCTGGAGAAAGCTGTCCAGTTCATCAAGGGTGGTTTCTCATTCCTACTGAAGAGCAAAATGGACGTTTGGGAGCGCGGCTATAACGAGACACGCATCCGTAATCTGGATGCATTCATGGCTTGCCGTGCATACATCGAGAACAATCCGGTGCGGAAGCATCTGTGCGCTTCGCCTTTAGATTTTCGGTTCTCCTCAGCGTATTCGGGAGCGCGGATCGATCCTGTTCCGGAATGGTTTGTGGCAGGGCACCAGGGCTGAAGCCCTTGTATCTGTCTGGCCGGATTCAGTGGCCTAAAGGCCACTGCTCCCTCCCGCTCGCGCGTGGAGCAAACCTGTGCCTGCATTGGAGCGCGTTTGCAGGTTATGCCTCTGGCTGGTGATGCGGAGAATCCGTGTGGGCCACCAATCTCTCGAAGGAGATAAGCTCTACCATCGTGCGCAGCACGATCGGAAGGGAGCAGCGGGCTTTTAGCCCGCTGAATACAGGCACAAACCAGGAGCCCTTTAGGGCTGGCCTGCCTTAGAAATCAAACAGAGGAATGGGTATCCCATACATCGAGGCTTCATGCGATGTGTGGGCTCTTTGTGCGAAACACGAACCTATGTGGACGATAGAGCAGCATCCATTCCGCACATCGCAAAGAACGCGAGTACGGAGCACCCGGCAACATGGATCATCGTGTGGAAACGGTAGGATTTTTAGCCCGGTTATGCTGGAGCGAATGTATCGGGCTCCGCAGGAAGTGCGAACCTATTTCTGACCTTTATATGCGCACAACGTCGTCTGTTTCAGGTCGAGCGGACGGCACAGCTCATGATGAATGTCCTGGAAACGAATCGGGGCAAAGGTCGGTTTGAGCTTCACGCCTTCGTCATTATGCCCGCCCACGTTCATGTATTGCTGACACCCGCACCGGATGTTTTGTTGAGAAGGCCGTTCAGTTCCTCAAAGGGGGCTTTTCATTCCTGCTCAAGAGCAAGATGGATACCTGGGAACGCGGCTATAACGAGACGCGTGTACGCGATGCAGAAGCGTTCGTCGCCTGCCGACATTACATAGAAGAAAATCCGGTGCGGAAACATAGATGCGAGACCGCTTCGGTGTTTCCGTTCTCGTCTGCCTTTGCTGAAGCGCAGGTCGATCCCATGCCGCCGTGGTTTCGTGAAGTAGGCCGGGGCTAAAGCCCTTCTGTGGCCGAGCGAGATTCAGCGGCCTGAAGGCCGCTGCTCCCTCCCGCTTCGCATCAGCATCCGAAGGTTACGGCGAAGGACGTTAAGATCGGGCAACCAAGGCGAAGCAAACGAAAGGAGGGAGGGAGCAGCAGGCTTTAGCCTGCTGAAAATGCCACGCCAGAGGATCAGCCCTTTAGGGCTGGAGGTCTCCACTCTCCCGCAGTTTCATGTGATGCGGGGGTTTGTGTGAAGCACGAAGTTATGCGGCAGGGATTAAGCATCCATCCCACACATCGCAAAGAACGCGATGTACGGGGCACTCGGCCCTTTAAGGCTGGCCTGCTTACGTGACCTACGAGCCAGGTGGAACCTGTTGATGTTCGGGTAAAGGTTCAGGTTCGCTTATTTCAGCTCAAACTTGATGTCTGTAGAAAGTTCCTGAGGAGCAATTGACTCACCTGGTACTTGCAAAGTGTAGGCTCGATCACCAGACGTTCCAGTTGATTGCCGCCAGGTTCTGCAGTACAAAATGTAAAGTTCGCCGGGCATGTAGCGTGAACAGCATTCCGACATGTACGCCCTCAACGCCTCGACAATTTTGTCCGTGGATTTCTGATCATCTCGATGTCCCATGAACATAAAAGCTTAATAGGTGCAATTGCATAGAAGAGCTTTTCGAAGTCATGCTTAAGACCTGAAGTATCTCTATTGTTATGCTCCGACTCCGCAACTATGAGCATTCCTGCACCTTGCTTGTAAGCTATGTAGTCCCATAAGAAGGCATCTTTCTGATTCGACTCAGGTGATGGTGGATAGTGCCTAACCTCAAATCCATGGCCTGTAAAAGCTCGTAGGGAAATAAGATTTGCGCTGGTCCAGTCCTGCTGACCTTGCGTGTCGGGAGTTGTCTTGAGATGGGCAATCAACAAATCGCCCAGTGCACTAATCTCGGCCGCGTTTTTCGGAAACGTATCACTCACAAATTCCCTCGCCTAATAGTAAAGCCGCCCTTAGAAGGCGGCTTTATTATTTAGGTAAAATTTACCTAGCTGAAGGTACCTAGTCCCCAGCAACGAGTTCGTTGTCCTTGACTTCGGTCACAACCTCAACCTTCGGCGCGGGCTTGATACCACCGAGCCCACCGATTTCGCCGATGGCTACGAAGCCGCCGGGCATCTCGGGTTCCTTGAGGATTTCCTTGCGGTAGAGCTTGGCCATGCGGGCGTTTTCCGCTTCCTGCTTCAGCTTCTCGTCGCGGGCACGGATTTTTTCTTCGCGTGCGTTCTTGGCGATGCCGCTCTTCTCGAAGGTATCGTTGGCGGCGGAGTTGACGTGGGCCTCGTTAAGCACCAAGTCATACTTCTCCTGCTTCTCAATGGCGACCTTCTTGCCGCCGGCGAAGATTTCGTGACGGCCGTGCTCCTCGTACCACTTGGTGAGGGACGACGTCATGTGCATCTTCTCGATGATGTTGCGCCAGCCCACGCCCGTGTTGTAAGCGCAGAAGCTGATCTCGCCTTCCTGCGTGGCGTAAGGAATGATGCACTGCTCGGTACGGCGGAAGTCGTAGTTGAACAGGTCCTGGAACCACATGCCGGCGATAAAGAGGAAGTTCCAGCGGTCGGCGCGGCGCTTCTCGATATCGGCCTGGGTGCGGTCGGCGGTGACCTTGCCGTAGTTGCGACCGGTCGCGCCGAAGCACTTATCGAACTTCTGCAGCAGATCGACGATCTTGAAGTGCGTGGGTGCCTTGGAAGGATCGTAGTTGCGAAGGAGCGCGAGCGAAACGCCGACGATGGAGAGGAACTTGCCGCGAGCGGCGTCGTTCACCTTGGCAACGTCTTTCGCAAGACGGTCGGCGTTGAGGAAGGCGGTTACGGGAACGGCTTCCTTGGTTTCCTTATCGATCATGAGCGCCATGCCGATGCCGCAGTTGGGATGGCAACCGCAGGAGAGCTGACCCCAGTCATGGTCCGGTCCGTGCACGAGATCGGCCCAGTCACTGAAGGTGGACATGAAGGAGATGGGGAACCAGTCGCGGGTGGACTCGCCAAGACCGGTCTGGGTGCGGACGTCGTGCGCGAGGTGCGAGAGGGTGTAGCGCTGCGCCATGCGGCGCTCGTCAGAGACGGCCTCGTCGCGGCCCGTGAAGCTGACCGGCTGGAAGGAGAGGAAGTTGATCTTCTTCGGGTTGTCGAGCGCGAACTCGATGATGCGGCCAACCTGCTCGTTGTTGATGCCGTTGATGATGCAGGTGACGGGCACGATGTCCACGCCGGCCTCGTGCAGGTTATGGATGGCCTGCAGCTTCACGTCAAAGCTGTTACCGACCTTGCGGTGCGAGTTGGCGGCGTTGCCAATACCGTCGAACTGCAGGTAGGCATAGCGCAAACCGGCTTCCGCCGCGGCCTTGGCGAACTCCTTGCTCTTGGCGAACTCAATGCCGTTGGTCGCAGCCTGCACAGAGTTGTAACCGACTTTGCGGGCGTAGGCGACGGCGTCGAGGAAGTAGGGGCTCAGCGTCGGCTCACCACCGGAGAACTGGACCGACATCTGGCGGCGTGGCTTGATCTGGATCGCGTTGTCCAGCATGGTCTTGATCTCGTCCCACGTGAGCTCGTGGACGAAGCCGACCTGGTTGGCGTCCATGAAGCAGGGGTCGCACATCATGTTGCAACGGTTGGTCAGATCGATCGTAAGAACCGAGCCGCGGCCGTGGGTCACGGTGCTGGTGCCGTGGTTGTGCAGCTTCTCGTCATTGTGGGCGCGGATGTCGCGGCCCGGGAAGACCTCTTCCAGGTGCTGCATCATCGGCGGATCGATGGACATGACGTCTTCGAAGTGGCCGTGGATGGGGCAGTCCTTCACCATCAGGATCTGACCGTCGCGCTCGATGATCTGCGCCTTGATTTCGCCGACCTTTTCGTTCAGCAGGATCTCGTGGGGCAGCTTGCCATCTACGATCTGCTGGCGTATCTCAGGGATGCACTTGGGGCAGAGCGAGTCGGTGGTGCGGGGCCAGCCGAGGGGCGGCTTTTCCTTCTGGTAGCTCTTCAGCAGCGGCTTGTCGCTCCACTTGGGCGTGAAGGACGCGTTGGGGCTGATGCTGTTCAGTTTTTCAAAGACCGTCCACGCGCCGCGTGCGGCGAGGGTAAGGGCTTTTTCTGCGAGCTTTGCTGGCTTGGCCATATCTCTCCTGGGAAGTGTTCTATCGGGACGGGGCAGGAACCCTGTCCGCCTGAGCTTATGTGACGAGTAAGAGATGCGGAAGATGACCGGTTAGGTTCCTCCCCGCAGCACCAACCCGCCGGAATACAACGGTTTACGCCTGTTCAAGCGTAGTGCGGTACGGTGGGACACTCCAGTAGGATTCACTGAACAGCAACATCTTCCAGCGAACGGTAATGACGAGTAGTGAACGGAGAACGATCGTGACGCCTGAAGGGACAAAAGCATCCGCAAAAATTCGTAAAGCTTTATCAATGTGCGCGGCGTACTTTGCGGACGCTCTTGCGCGGGTTTGCCGCTCCCACTCTAAACCCGCGATACACTTGGGTCTGCTACCGAGATGACGTGGACGAGCGAGTTTGGCAGGGGCAGCGGTTGGCTGCTGCAGAAGATCGTGCGAGGTCTGGCACTCTCCCGCATTTCTCCCAACACGCTTACCTTTATCGGGCTGATCATTAATATTGTCGCGGCCATCTTCTTCGGGTACGCCCGTGGACAAAACGCAGACCGCATGTTTCTTTACGCCGGGCTGATCCTGATCGGCGCGGGGCTGTTCGACATGGTGGACGGCCGCGTGGCCCGCGCGACGAACCAGGTCTCGGTCTTCGGCGCGTTCTTCGACTCGGTGATCGACCGTTACTCCGACGTGGCCATCTTCTTCGGGCTGCTGGTCTACTACGCGCGCGGTAACCGCTTCGTTTACGTGGTGCTGGTGGCATTCGTAATGACGGCGTCGCTAATGGTGAGCTACACCCGCGCCCGCGCGGAGGCGCTGATCGGCTCCTGCAAGGTGGGCTTCATGGAGCGGCCGGAACGCATCGTGCTGGTGATTCTGGGCGCGCTGTTCAATCATTGGGGCGTGATGGCGCCGGCGCTTTGGGTGCTGGCCCTGCTCAGTACGATTACGGTGATCCATCGGATTCGTTACACGTTCACGGAGACGGAACGAAGGAAGCTGCAACCTGCACGATAGTCTTCTCTACTTTCTCAAAGTTTTGAAAGGCACTGTCATTTCGACCGGTAGTGTCGTCGCACAGCAGAAACCTGCATTGTTCCTGGATGGCTGTGGCTGCTCAAGAACAGTGCAGGTTTCTCCACTTCACTGCGCTCCGGTCGAAATGACAACTAGAGAACGAGACGATTCTTTACGAAACGCCGCCACGAAGTGCCCGCCGGAACCAAGCACCTCGAAACTGTCCAAACGATCGCGGAACCATCGTGCGTTGATTGCGTCGCGGTTCATGTCCTGCATAGGATCCAGACCGGCTTCGACCAGTGTGGATCGCATCTGCTCCGGCGTGAAGAACAGTTGGAAGGGTTCGCCCGCTGCGGCGACGCGCGCGGCGAGTGAGTCGTGCTGAAGTTGCTCCTCCGGCGACAGCAGCGCGCGGGGAACGCCGTAGTCCAGCACCACGCCGGAGCCGGGGACATGGTTCGCAATGAAGCGGAGCGTGGCGTGGAAGGCCTGCGCCGTAAGGTAGGGCACGACGCCGAGCCACGCGAAGAGCGTCGGCAGATCTTCCCGGAAGCCTGCAAGGCGCAGTTCTCGCGCGAGGTCGTCCTGCTCGAAGTCCACTGGAACGTAGCTGCGGGTAGCGGCCTCAGGCATTCCGTGCTGTACGGCCAGCTCCCTCTTCCATTGCTGGGTGGCGGGGTGGTCCACCTCAAAAACCCGCAGATTCGGCCACGGATTGCGCCAGGCAAACGTATCGAGCCCGGCACCGAGCAGGACGTACTGCGAGACGCCACGAGTGATCGCCTCCGCAAGTGTCTCTTCCGCAAAGGCGGAACGCGCAACCAGAAAAGCACGCAGCGAACGCGAGTACGGACGTGCGGGCGCACGCAGCGCACCGGAGCGGAGGTCTTTGGGGGTAAGCCCCAGAATGCGCAGAGCGAATTTGTCGGGAAAGACCAGTGGATCGTCAAAGACCTGGTGCGCCGCGCGACGCAGGGCCACGCGGTACGCCGTGCGTGAAGGAACGGCCTCAAGCATGGGTGGTCCGATCGATCCTAAGGGTAGATCGCAGTTTCCTCAACTTACCTGAACCGATTCCCTTCCGGTGTGTCGTCGCTTCTTGTGTCGCACCTTCAGCGCTCCGGTCCAAGGCTTGTCCGGTTTCCTGGGCCTGCGGCCCAGGCTGTTATGTCACGGGCCTTCGGCCCTAACTCCACCTGTTTGTGGAGTCATGAGAACTCACTGAACCTGCTCTGTGCAGCGATTCAGGCCAGGCCGCTTCGGACCGCGTGTGTCTTGATTTCTTCCTGGATCTGCAAGGCAAGTTCGAGCGCGCGGCGACCCTCTTGCCCGCTCACGCGCGGTGGCTGCCTGGTGCGTACTGCTTCCAGAAATGCCTCGATCTCAAGCCGCAGCGGTTCGCCGGGCGTGGTCGTGACCTTACGCAGCGAGAGCCCAGCCGAGGGATGCTGGCCTTCCGCAGCATCGGCATTGCCAGCGGCGAACACCGCATCCAGTTGCGCGGGCAAGAGCGACGCGGCAGCGGTGACGTCGATCATCAGCAGGTCCTGCCGGGCAAAGTCAAGCGAGAGGTACTGATGCGGCTGGAAGAAGCGCAGTTTGCGGACGCGCTCCGTTGAAACGCGCGAGGCCGTGAAGTTGGCCACCGCGCCCGTCTCAAACTCCACGCGCACGTTCGCGATGTCGACCTTGCGCGAGAGCACGGGCAAGCCCACGGCGCGCACTTCCCGCACCGGCGAGTTCGCCAGCGCCAGCACCACGTCCAGGTCATGAATCATCAGGTCGAGCACCACGTCCACATCGAGCGAGCGCGGTGTGAAGACGGACAGCCGGTGCGACTCGAAGAACATGGGGCGATTCAGCAGAGGAAGCGCCGCGGTCACCGCAGGATTGAAGCGTTCCAGGTGCCCCACCTGGATCAGGCAGTTGTGTTCGCGCGCGACCTGCAGGATGGCATCCGCTTCGGCAAGGGTGGGTGCGATCGGCTTTTCGATCAGCACGTCAACACCGGCGCCGAACAGCGCGATTGCAGCGTGCGCATGGTGCAACGTTGGTGTGGCAATGCTGGCGGCATGAATCTGCACGCCGCTTTTCAAAAGCTCATCCACGGTGACGAACGCCGGAATACCGTACTCCACCGCGGCAGCCGCGCGAGCAGATTCGCTGGGATCGACAACAGCTGCAAGCTCGACCGGGGTGCCGCTCTGGGCAAGCGCACGGTAGACCCGTAGATGATTCCGGCCGAAAGCGCCCGCCCCAACAACCGCGACACGCAGAGTGTTGCGGGAAACGTTGAGCCCCTCCCATGTCATTGCGTTCCCGGCTTTCCGGAGCGGAACCCGATGGCGTTGTGCGTGCTTTTTTTCAGGGGCGAGTCCCCTGAGGCGCGACCATCTGGGTCGGCGTGCTCAGAATCCATATCGGCCTGTTGCACTGACGTAGACTTCAGCACTTTGTCAAAGAACGATACGGCCATGGCCGTGGTCTTCTGGTGCACCGCGTCACGGTTCACCAGAGGTGCGTCCGAGCAGTATTGCGCCGCAAAGGCGATGCCGGTTTCCGTGCAGGTTGCGAGAAAGGTGTAGTGGCCCACGCCCTTCATCACCGCCCCCGTTGCGGAGGGCATCC
>CALMAP010000195.1:0-9344 GCA_937859825.1 uncultured Terriglobus sp.
CAGGCAGGGTCTTGCTGCTGCCGCGCAGATGGTCTGGGGTGATCATCTCTTTTGCTGAAAAGACGGAGCGTATCTCTGCGTCCAATGCGTCAAAGACCGCGGGGGTGAACGGCTCAGGCTCGGGTGTGCCGGGCAGTTGCGGCTTCTCTTCTTTCGCCTCGACGAGGATGAACAGCGGCACATGGCTAGGGTGTGCCTGCGACCACGCCTTCACCTCGCGCAGGCAGTCCACGAACAGGGCGCAACTGCTGCGCTGGTCGATGCCGGTAACGTGCATCACTTTGAAGCCGGGCTTGTCCATCTGGTGCTGCGGGTCGTAGGCTGGGTCGGCAGGCAGACCCGCCTGCGCGATGACCGGGTCGGCTGCAAGCTTCGCGTAGCGGCCCCCCTTGCTGTCAGCATGCACGTCAATCTCGATCTGTCGCACGCCATTGTTGAACTGCGTGGTGAGCGAGGGATGGCTGTAGTCCAGCGATCGGGCGGCCCTTGGGTTCTTCTGGTTGAGGATGGCTACCACGCCCGGGGTGAGACCGGTGTGATAACTGTTGTGGCTGCCCACCACCTGGATCTGGTTGATGCGCACACCATCCTGCGCGTAGAGGGAAAGCACGCTGCCTGCAAGCAGCAGTGCGGCACAGGCGACGCGGGAAATCCTCATTTTGACCTTTCGATAAGTGTCTGACAGTCAATTAAAGTGTCATCCTGAGCGCAGCGAAGGACCTGCTCTTGCTCGAAACTAAACTGGCGCTCCGGGCAAAAGCAGGTCCTTCATCGCTACGCTCCTCAGGATGACACTGACAAAGAAAAGCCGCACTTGTTAAAAGATCAGCTTGCCCGCAAGCTGTAACTGCCGTGCGGGATAAGCCGAGTTGACCACACCAAAGGAACCACCGTTGAGGGTAGTGTTCGGCGCGCCCAGGTTGACCTTGTTCAGCACGTTGAACGCCTCGGCACGCAAATCCAGCTTGATGCGTTCCGTGACGATCGGGAACTGCTTGTGAATGCCTAGATCCGTTTGATAAAACGGTGCGGATCGAAAGGCATTCCGCGACGTGGTGCCCCAGGGATACGTTGTCGGCGCACTAAAGGCATTTGCATTCAGGTAATTGGTGATGCTCCCGCCTGCCGTGGTCCGGATGCGTGCGCCGGTGTCTGTGTTGAAGGTCTGACCGAAGACGCGATTCGGGCGATACGTCACCAGATCGGACACGTAGAGGCCGCTGGATGTCGGAATCGTGTACGTCACGTTCAGCGGAAGACCGCTTGTCACGGTGTTGATGAGCGTCATCTGCCAGCCGCCGAGTGTCGCGTTCAGCAGGCCATTCGAGTTGGCACCGTACTTGCGGCCGTGACCATAGGGCAGGTCATAGACCACCGACAGCGTGTCGTTCAGCGGCTGATCATAGCCGCCGGGGCCGTAGTCCTGGCGTGGGTTCGCGAAGTTGATGCGCGAGTTGTCACCGCCCTGGGTCTCCAGGTGTCCGCTTGATAGGTCGAAGAGGCGGCTGTAGGTGAAGGAGTTCAGCAGGAAGAGGCCGAAGTTGGTGCGCTTTTCCGTGCGGATCTGAAGTGAGTTGTAGTTGGCCGAACCGCCGCCATAGGCGATTTCGATGCCAGCGAAGGTGCTGACCGGGCGACGCGCCTGCAGGCCAGGGCAAGTTGCTGCCGTGCAGGGAGTGGCCTGGTTATAGTCACCCAGAATCTGCAGGTGCGTGCTCTTGTTTCCCACATAATCGACGGCCATGAGCCACCCCGAACCGAGATCGCGCTGAACACCAGCAAAGTAGTTCTGCACATATCCCGTGCTGAAGTTGCGCGGGATGTAGCGCGAAAGCACGTTGAGAGGGTTGAAGTAGGCGGGGGTCGTCAAGTTGGTCGCGTAACCCTGCTGCGTCTGCCGGAAGCAGGCAGACTGCAACTGCGTGTCGTTCGTGCAGAGGGGCGACGTGATCGCCTGCGTAATGCTCGCGTTCACGACGTTCGGTCCGTTGTAAGTCAGGTTGTTCTCACCACCGGCACGGTTGAACTGAGTGAAGACGACGCCGTAGCCGCCGCGAAGCACCGTCTTGGTGTCCGGCGAGTAGGCGAAGCCAAAGCGCGGACCAAAGTTCTTCTTCGGCAGGTTCACGAGTGCCCGATTGTAGATGCCGCCGTTCGACGCTTGGATAAGCGAGTTGGTCGCCGGATCGAAGTTGGCCAGCTTGTTGTCGCGTTCGTACTGCGGCGTCACCAGTTCATAGCGCAGACCGGCGTTGATCGTCAGCTTGGGCGACAGCTTGATGTCGTCCTGCACGTACATGAAGTTGAAACGCTGCCGCAGGTTCACGACCGCAAACGTTGTGAGCGAATATGCGGATCGGTTGCCGAAGATGAAGTCGGCCAAGTTATACAGGTTGTTGTTGGCCAGGGTAGAGACAGGCTTGCTGAACTGTCCGCCATAGTTGTCCTGCCCATAGCTGGGATTGAAGTCGTTGATCTGCGTGTTGACACCCTGCCACTCATAACCCAGCTTCAGCGCGTGTCTCCCGCGCAGCGTGGTGTAGTTCACCTTGGGGTTGAAGATGGTGGGATTCTGGAACTGCGGGTTCGAGGTCTGCGCGCCGAACTGCGTGTAGCCGCTGATGGCCTGGCCGTTCAACGGGCGAACGATGCTGGGGTCCGTCGGGATGCCATTCGTGATGCCGCTTTCCGTCAGGATGGACGACTGGCCCACGCCAATGGGACTTTTGCCGCCGCGGTTCTGCAACCAGCCGAAACGCACATCCAGCAGGCGCGTAGCAGACAGTGTGATGGTGGCACCACCCGCGATGTCACGGTTCTGAATATTCACATTGCCGTTGGCATTGCCACCCGCACGGCCTGGGATACCTGCTGGTGCAAAAATGGCGCCACGGTGCTCGCTGTAGCGGCCAAAGACGGTGTAGCGCGGCGAGAGGGTGTAGTCGATCCGGCCATCGCCCTTGTCGTCATTGATGGTGCCGCGGGGTGTGGTCGTGAAGTTGTTCGTATTGCCCGAGAGATTGTTGGTGGGCAGCGCAGCAAAGACGTTCCGCGCGAACGTCGTGATGTCCGACTGCGGAATGATGCCGTTCGCATAGACTCTGCCCGTAATCGGGTTGCGTACCGAAAGACCGAGAATGCCGTTCCGTTGGTCGGTCGTGGGCAGCGACGATACCGTTAACGCCTGGTTGAAGATCGTCCGATTGCCCTCGTAGTCGGTGAAGAAGAAGGCTTTGTCCTTGAAGATCGGTCCGCCGAAGGTGCCGCCGAACTGGTTGCGAATGTACTTGAGTGAAGTGCCCGGCGTGCTGAAGTAATTGTTGGCATTCAGTGCGGTATTGCGGTTGTAGTCGTAGGCTTTGCCGTGGAAGCTGTTGGTGCCGCGCCGGGTTGCCACGTTGATGACTGCGCCGGGGTTGCGCCCGTACTCCGCGGAGTAGTTGTTCGTCTCTACGCGGAACTCGTCGACAGCATCGGGTGATGGGGGAATGTTCTCATTCGCGAAGCCCTGGTTGCTGGTGCCGTAGTTGTTGTTGTCCAAACCGTCGAGCAGGAAGTTGTTGAAGGCGGAGCGCTGGCCGTTGATGTTGAATGAGGCCTCGCGGCTGTCAGGTGCCTGAGTTTCAAGGGCAGAACGGCGGGCGCCGGGTGCCAGCAGCACCAGGTCGGCGTAGGAACGGCCGTTGAGCGGCAGGTTCTCGACTTCGCGCGTGCCGACGACCTGGCCACGCGAGCTGGTCTCCGTCTCCAGCTGGGTCGGCGCACTGGTCACCTGAACAACCTCGGTCACCGAACCGGTTTTCAGGCCAACGTCCACGCGCTGGCGCGCATTCACGGTAAGGCTGAACTCTGGGCTCTCTGACTTGGAGAAACCCGCCGCCTCTGAGATCACCTTGTAATTACCGATCTTAACGCTGGCGAATTCGTACTTGCCTTCCTTATCGGTTTGGATGGTTTGGGTTACGCCGGTCTCCTGATTGGTGAGGGTGACCGCTGCGTTCGGCACGGCAGCGCCGGCGGCATCACGCACGTATCCGAGTACCGATGCAGAATCGAATTGCGCAAGAGCAGGGGCAGCACAGAGGAGCACGGGCGCGAGAAGGACGCCAAACCCGGGCTTCCGGTTAGAACTAAAAAACATGATGTCTCCTATTCGGGATGCGAGTATCGTCGCCGAACCGTGTTTCGCATCCGTTGCGATTTCGTTACAGCACGATGAATCCATTTGAATTCGCGGAAAGTTAGCGCTTACGGAACTGCTCTGTCAAGGGGTCATGCCCACCCGGGACATATGACCTGGAGGGAATCAGGAGAACCGCGTCTGCCTCCACAGGCGAAGGGAAGCGAAGACAAGGCTGACCACGAGGACGACCAGGAGCACCGCCGTCCAGCGGAGATCCATCGTGAGCTCGGGCCGCCGCGCACCCGTTGCGAGCCAGACAAAGACAAGGCAGGCGGCGGTGACGATCGCGTAGTCCCACCAGCGCCGCCGTTCGCCACGCGTGTTGAACTCCTCACCCGCCTGCGCGGCGAGAGTCTTGTTGTAATCCAGGCCGTAGCGGTTGCACTCCCGCAACAAGGCCTGCTGTACGGAACTGTGTTCTTTCGCAGACGCCACGGCGGTGCTGATGGAAAGCGCACCCAGGATCATTAGCGTAGACCCGCCGACCACCAACCAGCGGTGCGCGCTGTCAGCATGCTGCAGCTCGCCAAAGACGAGCGCACCCCAGGCCAGTCCCCACAACTGGTTGGTGTTTGAGAGCGGAATGCCGCGGCCGATGCCAAGGTATTTACACGCGAACTGCTGAAACAGGTCGCCGATCACCCAGATCATGCCGCCGAGAAAGAGCCAGAAGAGAACAGGCTGCAGCCGCGCCCACTGAAACGCCGTGGAGCGGGAACCACCGTCCAGCGTCCATACCAGCAGCAGCATCGTGACCAGCTCACCCACGGTAAATGCTGTAACGAACGACAGTGGGTTCATGCCGCTGAGATACGCCTTGCGGTACGGCACATACATGGTGCCCCACATGAGACTCGCGCCGCCTGCCGCCGCCAGGCCGCCCGCGATGTGATGTCCCGCCGCGGTGTCGCCATGCAGTGTGCTGAAGCCGAGCATGATGGCTGCGGCAATGATCAGCACACCGCCGAGCAGAACCTTGCCGATGTTGAGCCTGCTGGCGCCCTGCAGTTCATGGAACAGCAGCCTGCCCCAGAGCAGACCGATCAGCGAATTGGTGTTCCACATGGGAAAGGCGATGGCGAGACCAACATCACGGATCGCAAATACCGTGAGCGTGTTCGCAACCGCCCAGAGCGCACCCGCAAGAATGGCCCATACGATTAAGTGCTTTTTCTCGCGAAGATCGGCAAAGACGTAGGTCGTGCCTTTGAGCAGCGTGGGAAAGGTCCAGCGCGCGGTAAATACACCGGCAACCATGCAAAGCGAGATGGCAAATGGTGAAAAGCCGGAGTTCACGAGCTTTGTGGGTGCCTCCGCTGCGCCCAGCCACACGCCCGCGGTCAGGCCGCACAGAACGCCTAATATGTGCAGGGATGAGGGTACATGCAGAGCAGCTTTGGTGTTGGTCGGATTCACTGGCCATCACCCCGCACGAGACACCCAGTAGCAAAGACCCAAGAACAATATGCCGCGCGCATCAGTGCAGCACCACGAGCAGAACGATGCCCAGGAGCAGAACGGTGAGAGGAATCCAGAAGTGAGCGTCCGTGAGAACAGCCCGGGTAAGGTCGACGGCTTTCATTGCATCCTTTGTTGTACTACCGGATGCGCCAGGTTTCTCCACAGCAGCAGCTCCATGCGGAAGAAAACACAGGAAACTTAGAACGTTAGCGCTTTCGGTTCGGAAAGAACGCTACGTTGCTGCAGGTGAGGCTGTCAAGCAGCAAGTCTCCTGACCTTACGGATACCATGGGCTTGTTCTATCGGGTTGGACGACATTCCAACACGATAAGAAGAACCCTGATAGAGATAAGGATCCGGAAAAAGAATTCATGATTCGCAAGCTGTGCAATGTGGACCAGCTACCGGAAGAAGGAAAGCTGCGGGCAGTCCAAGGCGATGGGCTAGACCTGTGCATCGGGATGCTAGAGGGTAAGCCCTACGCGGTTCAAAACGCCTGCCCACACCAGGGAGCACCGCTCGCGGCAGGCTGTCTGCAGGAAAGCTACGTCGTCTGCCCCTACCACGCCTGGCGCTTCCGCCTGAGCAACGGCCAGCCAGAACAGGAAGGCGATCCGCCACTGCAAACTTATGAAGTACGGCAGTACGGCTCCGAAATTTTCCTTCGGCTATTTCAACCTGTGGAGCGACCGTAACCCACAAGTGAATGGCAATCTTCTGCCACCCACTTGTGAGTTGTCGTGATGAATATGTTGCTGTTTAGAACGCCATGGCTTTATACACCGCAAGTGGCTAGAACTCGAGGCGAATTGCCAATTGGACATTGCGGCGCTCGTCTGACGACGCCCCAAAGCCGCCCTTTTGCACGTTCACATTCGAGACTTCTGCATAATCAGCCGTGCTGACTACTGGGAAGAAATTGTGGTGATTAAGGATGTTGTAGAACTCGCTACGTAGCTGAACGCGGTATCGCTCACGAAACGCGAATGCCTTGTACACACCCATGTCAAAGGAAACGTTTGCCGGGCCATACCACTGGTTGCGTCCGAGACCTACATACTGGGGGCCACCGAGTGAGTCCGAGAAGTCCGATCCGCCCTGGCTGTTAACAAACGTGTTCGCGGAGTCAACTGGAATATCCAGAAAGTTGAAGGAGTTGATGTCTGTGCGAGCGCCCGTCGTGCCGTGATACTTAAGGGTAGCGGAGGGAGCTATTCTCGGGCAGGAGTTTATGCCGTTGCTGCAATCGTAGATCGTGAATGGTGTACCGGTTCGAAGTGTAGCAATCGGAGCAAAGTTAAGGCCGCCAAGCAGCGTGTGCGCGATCGCGTTCTGCTTGAATTCTAAGAACGATGGCTGGTAGGTAGCACCAAGGGTTACGCGGTGCCGCACGTCGGAATCCGCATTACCGTAGTCAAGCCGGGGCTGGAAAGGGTTGGTATAGCCGAGATTGAAGTTGTTCCCCGACTCAGAGAATGTTGAACTGAGATTGTCTAGCGCGTGAGCATAGGTGTAGTTAACCGTCAACACCAAGCCATACTTAGCAACGTTTGTGTCGTTGAAGCGGACGTTCACCCCGTTGTAATGGGAAGAACCGTTTGCTTCCCGTATGTTAATAGCACCATACTGGTGATTCAGACGGTTCAATCCATAGTTACGAGTCGCGCTATTTAGGTCATTACCTGAGTAGCTTCCGTAACCGATGCCATTTACGTTTGCGATTGCATACTGGTGCACGCCATTGGAGCCGTTGTACTGGACTTCGACAATGTCATGAGTCCCAAGTTGCCGCTCCACACTCAATCCGAACAGTTCGGTGTAAGCCGTTGGCATGTCTTGTTGCAGTGCACGCAAGGATGGCGGTGCTAGCCCAACTGAGCCGGAAGCGCCAGCAAACGGGCCGAGGTTCGCGGTGCTGATCGTGAGTTGATTCGTTGCGGAGGAAACGAACTGCACACCTGCATAGTTCGGCGGGTTCTGAATGACATTGTAAGTCACATTGCCGAAGTTACGTTCATACGACAGACCAAAGCCGCCACGGATCGCCCACTTCGCAGTTCCGGTTGGGTCGAAAGCGAATCCAATACGCGGCGCGAAGTTGTTTTTGTCCTGCCGGATCAGCCCACCCACAGGAGAATTTGGTGTGGTGGCAACCTGGCCTGAGATTACACGGTCAGCGAGCGTAGCGCCTGACCCGAGAAAGAAGTTCGACTCCTGTGCAGGGTTGTGGTTGTGCTGGACTCCATAGTAATCCCAGCGGAGACCATAGGTCAGTGTGAGCCTGGGGCTCATCTTCCACTGATCCTGCACATAGAACGATCCGTCGTTGAATGTATTCTGGCGTTCGAAATTGGGCTGGGCGGCAGGAAGTGTAATGGAGCATTCGCTGTTCACGATCAGTGAGCCGGTGCCTGAGTAGCTGCATGGGAGCTTGCCCTGTGGGTTCAACGCTACTTGGAATGAGTACAGATTACCCGCCTTCAGCGCGTTCAAGGAAGGAGCGATGGCAGTTCCCGATCGGGCGACTTGCTCTACCGCTGTAGCGTAAGCGCCAAAGGTTCTATTGTCGCGGATCTGAATGAACGCCCCACCGAATTCAATAGAATGCTTGGCCTTATTCACCAGAAACTGCTGGTCAAACTGATACACATTTGCTGGACCGCCGAAGGGTACCGCGTTGCCCGGAGTTGTGGGAAGGTAGCCTGGCAAGGCAATGCTCTGACCGCCAAATGTGCTTGCCGTGTTCGCCTGGTTCAGGTAAAGAGTCGGTGTATAAGTTGACGAGTTTAGCGGCTGGTTTGTGTTAACGCGGCTGAAGCTAACCTTGCTGTTGCTGATGATATTCGGTGTGAGCAGGTAGTTCAGACTGTAAAGATACGCCTGATTGAAGTCGTTCGCGCTTGTATTGAAGCCGTCATACGGACTGAGGGAGACGTACCCAGGAAAGAACTGGTCCTTGTACACCGCCGCGCGGAAGTACATGTTGATCTTGTCATTGAGCGTGTAGTCAAAGCGATGCGCGCCAAACCAGGTGTTCTGAGGAGCATCAGCACCTGCATTGATAGGCGCCTGCACGGTGGCCTGCTGCAGAGGGTTAGGCCCCGTAACGCCTGCAACTGCAACACTCGGCCCCAAGATAGTGGAAGCTGCCAACTTGCCATATGCATTAAAGAACGCTTGGGTCGTCGGCGCCGAGCTTGCAAGGAACGCAGCTGTGGGCACATAGAAAGTTTGGCTTCCAGTACTGCGAATGCGCTGCCACTCTGTATTTGAGAAGAAGAAGACGCGATTTTTTAAAATTGGTCCGCCTACCGCATAGCCAAACTGGTTACGAGTGAAGTGATCGGCCGGCAATTGCGTGGCGCCCGTAGCACGGGCGTTGTAGTTGTAGGCGTTCTCGTAGTAAGTATTCGCGGCCAGCGCGGACACACGATTATACTCATACAGAGCCCCGTGAAAGCGGTTCGTGCCGGACTTGGTGATCAGGTTGACCACACCGGATGCAGCGCGACCATATTGCGCATCCAATCCGTTTGTCACGATCCGGTATTCCTGCACCGAGTCAAGCGGAATTTGTGTGCCGATCAGGGCGCTATAGTTGTCAGCGTTTTCAACGCCGTCCAAGAGCACTTCGGTGCCTGCGGCGCGAGTGCCATTAAAGGAGACGCCCACACCACGGCTGGTTGAGCCATTTGGGTCA
>CALMAP010000195.1:9354-18173 GCA_937859825.1 uncultured Terriglobus sp.
TGCTAGCAGAGCCGCTGAGCGAGACGAAATCGTACGGGTTACGCGTCAGCGAAGGAAGTTGGGAGAGCTGCTCCGTCGTAATAACCTGAGAGACCTCAGGCGTGGTCGTGTTGACCGTGCTCGCCTCGTTGCCGCTCGTAACCTCAACCGTCGTGCTTACCGCACCTGTCGTAAGTACCGGAACAACAGTGGCCGACCCTCCGACCTGCAAAGTGACCTGGGTAGTGTATGTCGCGAATCCAGGAGCAACAACCGTCTCGACGTAAGAACCAACCGGGAGGGAGGTGAACGTATAGGTTCCGTCCAAATGCGCGTCCACCGAGCGAGTGAAGCCAGTTGCTGCATTCTTGATCGTAATGCTCGCACCAGGGACAACTGCTCCGGACGAATCCTTGACCGAACCGGTTAGTTGCGCCGTATCGGCTTGGGCAAAAAGGGCTGGCGCTGCAAGCGTGACCGCTGCGAGTGCCAGGCCGTAGACATTCTTCTTGATCAAAATAAAACCCTCAACTGAAGTTGGCGGACTGTTGGAACTTCCAGATCCGGGAGATCTCGACTCCGGCTGGCGTGTCGCAGTTCAGGTTGCATTTTTCTCTCCAAATTCATGAAACGACTAAAGTGCCCGTAAATGAACACTTTCCAAGTGACTGGGTAGGCTACTGGCGGAACTTCTACAGTTTTCCGTAGGACAGGAAATTAAATTCTGGAAAACTGTGTGCGATGGGGTATATGCTTCCTCACCCTGGCGAGGCCGTCGCGCTGTATCGCTTTTCTCGGCCGGTTGCAAGCGGGATGGATAGACTTCGGTCATGCGTATGTCTCTACTGTCCATTCGCGTGGGCCGGGGCCACTCCCGTGAGGCGGAGGACCTTACGGCGGAGTACCTGGGGCGTGTGCGCTCACCCTTTTCCGCGGAGGCTCGGGTTTTCCGGTCGGAGGCGTTGCTGCTGGAGGCTGTTGCGGCGGAGCGCCGAAGCGGTGCCGCGGAGGTTTGGCTGGCGGACTCACGCGGGCAGACATTCTCGTCCGAGCAGTTTGCAAATACGATTCGCAAGCTGCAGGAGGCAGGCAAGCGGACGCTGCTGCTGGCCATCGGCCCCGCGGACGGATGGAGCGAGACATCTCGCGAGTCTCTTGCGAAGCAGGGCCGGTTGGTCTCGCTCGGAACCATGACGCTGCCGCACGAACTGGCGCGCATCGTATTTGCAGAGCAGCTTTACCGAGCGACTACCATTCTCGCGGGACATCCGTACCACCTGGGTCATGACTGACTGGGTCATGACTGACTGGGAGCCGCACGGCTGCATCGCAGAACGAGAGAGGTCCCAAGTGGCAGGAGAGACAGTGGCGGGAGAAACAACGATCCAGAAACGTGGTCTGCTGCTCATCAATACCGGGCCGGGCAAGGGCAAGACGACCGCAGCGCTGGGAGTGGCGATGCGGGCGCTGGGCAGCGGCATGCGCGTGCTGGTGCTGCAGTTCCTGAAGGGGTCATGGGACTATGGCGAACTGCACGTGGCCGAGAACTTCAACGGCAACTTTGAAATCCGGCAGCTTGGCCGCGGCTTCATCAAGGTCGGCGGGGCGGAGACCGATCCGGAGGACATTCGGCTGGTGCTGGAGGCGTGGCGCACCTCAGCCGAGGCGATCGCCTCCGGTGAGTGGGACCTGATCGTTTTGGACGAGATCCTGTACGCCATCGGCTACGGCCTGCTGGACGCCGGAAACGTTGCCGCCGTGCTGCGCAACCGGCCGGAGATGCTGCACGTGATTCTTACGGGACGCAACGCCCCGCCGGAGCTGGTGGAACTGGCTGACACCGTCACGTCCATGAGTGAGGTGAAGCATGCCTATACGAAGGGCATTCTGGCGCAGCGTGGGATCGAGTTTTGATCACTTGCCTGCCGCAACCAGCGGTAGTTCCACAAAGCTCTCCTGACCTGGCGCGTGATACACCCGCTCGGTTTGCTTCCGGTAATCCTCTGGTTTCGCGAAGAAAATATTCGGCACAAAGGTCTGCGGATTGCGGTCGTAGAGCGGGAACCAGCTGGATTGCACCTGCACCATCACGCGGTGGCCCGGCAGAAAGACGTGGTTCGTGTTCGGCAGCACGAAGCGGTAGGTGAGCGGCGTGTTGGCTGCAATGGGTTTGGCCTCGGTGAACCCCTCTCGGTAGCGGCCGCGCAGGATGTCCATGGCCACGGCAAGCTGGTAGCCACCCATCTCCGGCTGGCCCGCGACCTCGGCAGGGTAGACGTCGATCAGCTTCACGACCCAGTCCGCATCGGTACCGGTGGTGGAGGCGATGAGGTTGGCGATGGGCTCGCCACTGATCTTCATGGGCGCGGTCAGCACGTCGCTGGTGTACGAGAGCACGTCGGTGCGGCCGGTGAACTCGCGTTGGTCGTCCACCAGCCATCGCACCCAGGAGAGGTTGGCGGCATAACCAATGGGCTGCGACGGCCTCGCGCGGAAGGGCACCGGCTTTGCGGGATCGGAGACGAACTCGTCGAAGGCGTCCGTCGAAGCAGGCTGCGCTGACGTGAGCTTCCCACCCGCCTGCAGGTACATCTTCATTGGCTTCGGCGTGCAGCCCTTCTCGCACCCGCTGGGCCAGGTGTTCAGTTGCTGCCAGCGGTTGGTGCCGGTTTCAAAGGCACTCACGGGCGGCACGTGCATCGGTGGCGCTTCGTCCTGCAGGTAGTGCGCGAGGAATGGTGCCAGAATGTTTTCGCGGAAGTACAGTCCGGTGTCGCTGCGGAACTTAATCGCTCCCAGCGTGCTTGCCTCTTCAATCTCCTGCCCGTGGTGCCACGGGCCCATTACGAGCCACAGCTTGGTGTGCTGCGGGTCTTTGGGTGCCAGCGCCTTATAGACGGCCATCGCTCCGTAGATGTCTTCCTGGTCCCACAGGCTGTGCACCAGCATGGTGGGCACGGTGAGCGGCTCTTTTGCCAGAAGCTGATCGACCGCCTGGCCGGACCAGAAATTGTCGTATGCCGGATGTTCCGTAACCTTCTTCCAAAAGCCGATCTGCTCCAGGTTGCGCTCTTTGCCCAGTTCGCCCGCGGAACCGGCGTGCATGTACATGTCGTAGTCGTCAAAGTCGCTGGAGAGCCAGTGTGCCTCGTTCGAGCGGGTCGCCGTCTGCTCGTAAATATAGGGCATGTTCTGCTGGCGGAAGGCGCCATTGTGGAACCAGTCGTCGCCGCGCCAGCCATCGACCATGGGGTTCATCGGCACGGCCGCCTTCAGCGCCGGGTGCGGGTGGTAGAGGGACATGAGTGGCTCAAAGCCGTCGTAGGAGATGCCGATGGTGGCGACGCGGCCATTGGTCTCCGGCACGTTCTTCACCAGCCAGTCGATGCTGTCATAGCAGTCGGTAGAGTCGTCCACCGGCGTTGGGTTGAGCGGACCGTGTACGGGCCGGTTCATTACGTAGTCGCCCTCGCTGCCGTACTTGCCGCGAATGTCCTGCACGACGCGGATGTAGCCCTGCGGCACGATGCTTTCCACGGCATTGTCATACCCGAAGAGGCTCGTGGCCAAGTGCACGCTGGGCGTGTTCTGCGTGAGCACGTTGGCGTTGTACGGCGTGCGCGTGAGCACGATGCCCGCATGCTTTGCACCCTTCGGCACAAGAATGACGGTGTGCAGCTTCACGCCGTCGCGCATGGCGATCATCACGTCGCGCCGCTCGAAGTCCATGCCGGCGGTAGGCGCCTGGAACGCCTTTGGCGTCTCGCTTGGGTAATCCGGGTACTGTGGCGCAACCTGCGCAAAGAGAGGCGAGGCGGCAAGGCACAGGGTCGCGAGTGCGGCAAAGAAACGCAGGCCAGCGGGCATAAAACTCTCCAGGGAAACTTGGATTCGTGTATCAGCAACCTAACATGCGGCGATGGCAGATGCTTTGTGAGTTGAGGCCGCACGACGACGCAGCGTAGATTGCTGCCATGCCCCGTTGCTCTCTTTTCCGCTTTGTTCCGGTCGCACTTGTTGCCGCCTCCATCTGGATTGGCAGCGGTTCCGCCGCCGCCCAAGCCACACCCACACTCGAGCGCACGGTGCGCGCCGATATGGACTTTCTCGCCACCGACGAGATGCATGGCCGCGGCAGCCTTACTCGTGATGAACATCTTGCAGCGGTGTATTGCGCCTCGGTCTTCGAGGGGCTCGGACTGAAGCCTGCGGGTGACGCGACTGACATTAACGGCAGCAGCCACGTCAGCTACATCCAGCGAATTCCGGTAGACCTGTCGAAGATGAGTGAGCGCGGCAGGCAGCGACTGGCAAAGTTTGAAGACACGCCGCGCACCGAGACGTGGAACGCCATCGCCATCTTGCCGGGTACCGATGCGAAGCTGAAAGACCAGGCCGTGCTACTGACCGCGCACCTGGACCACCTGGGGGAACTGCGCGAGCCGCTGAACGGCGATGCAATCTATAACGGTGCCGACGACGATGCCAGCGGTACCACTGCCGTGCTGAACCTGGCGCGCTATCTGGCCACCGGCAAGCCGCCGAAGCGAACCGTGGTGTTCGCCCTTTTCGGCAGTGAGGAGATGGGCGGTTACGGCGCGCGCGGCTTTCTGGACAAACCGCCGGTGCCCTTGAGCAGCATCGTTGCCAACCTTGAGTTTGAAATGATCGGCCGGCCCGACTCATCCGTTCCAGCCGGAACGCTCTGGCTTACCGGCTACGAACGCTCGAGCCTGGGTCCGGAGCTGGCGAAGCACGGCGCACACCTGGTGAACGACCCGCACCCTTCCGAGCACTTCTTCGAACGCAGCGACAACATTCAGCTTGCACGGGAGGGCACCATCGCGCATACGGTAAGCTCCTTCGGGCTTCACAAGGACTACCACCAGGTAAGCGACGAGCTGAAGACCATCGACTTCACCCACATGACCGCGGCGATCGCGTCCATGGAGAAGCCGGTGAGATGGCTGGTGGATACCGACTGGAAACCGGCGTGGAACCCTGGCGGTAAGCCGGGGCCGGAACCGGCACGTTGAGACTTCCGATGACTCTGTTTCCTGATACTCCCTGCATGACAGTTCAGGGCGCTGTCAGAAGCAGGTCCCTTCGCTTCGCTGCGGGATGACAACAAGAGAGTAGGTAGAGCAACAAACCTAATCCACGATGAGTCTTGGCACCCGATCGCTGATGCCGCACAGCACCTCATAGACGCTGGTGCCCGCCAGCCGCGCGTGCTCCGCGGCGGAAATCACCAACCCTTCTGATTCTCCGAGCAGCACGGCTTCGTCGCCCATCTGCACCTCCGGAATGGCGCTCACGTCCACGACCGAAAGGTCCATCGACACGCGGCCCACCACGGAAGCTCGCCTGCCGTGCAGAAGCACGGCACTGCCTTCCGCCGCGTTGGTTGAGGAGAGCGCGCGGCGGAAACCATCGGCGTATCCCACGGGCAGCAGTGCCAGCCGCATGGTTCGGGGGGCAACGAACGTTGCGTTGTAACCGATGGTGGCGCCTGCGGCCACATCGCGCAGGCTGACCACGCGCGTCTTCCAGTCCAGCACCGGCCGCAGGCCAGGCAGATGGCTTGCCGGTTCTTCGGCACCCCTGCTGAGGGGCAGTGCATGGCCGTAGAGCGCGAGACCGGCGCGTGTCATCGCAGTGGCTCCCATGCCGCGCGCCATTTCTGGCAGTTCGGTGGCGGCCGCGCCGCTGTCGACCCCTGACGTATTTCCGGCATGCACAAATGCAGGCCGCAGCCCCGCAGCCTGCACCTGCTGCAGTGCCGATGCGAAGGCAGTCCACTGGCGGCGGTTCTGCGGATCGTCCAGCACCTCAGCCGAGGCGAAGTGCGTCAGCACGCCTTCCAGCAGCAGTGGTGAGTCCGGCGTGAAGCGCGTAAGCACGTTTTCCAGCGCTGTGCCCGGACTTACTCCCTGCCGGGCCATGCCGGTATCGATCTCCAGGTGCACGGCGATCGAGCCAGACGGCAGCCCTCGCTGCTGCGCCTCCCGCTCGAGCAAGTCGAGGTGATAGGTCTCCCAGACGACCGGTGTGAGTCCGGCATCGAGGCATGCAGCTTGCTCGCCGAACCACACGCCGCACATCACAAGGATGCGGGCAGGTTTTACAGAGCCGCCCGGCGACCGTAATGACACACGTACGGCGACGCCTTCCTCCACGCTGGTAACGCCCAGCCAACTTGCACCCGCGTCCGCCAGCACTGGCGCGCACTCCGTCGCACCGTGGCCATA
The DNA here is from genome assembly GCA_937859825.1 of uncultured Terriglobus sp. GTDB lineage: Bacteria > Acidobacteriota > Terriglobia > Terriglobales > Acidobacteriaceae > Terriglobus. Next base: position 15,585 of record CALMAP010000195.1, read on the forward strand.
GGCGTTGGCCTTGACGACCGCCAGCACTTCCACTTCGAGGCCTGCCGCTCGTCGCAGCAAACGGTAATTCTGACGCAGCAGACCGGCGGAAACCTCCGCCCACACCGGCCGCGTGTCTTGTACATCCACAGAACGCATTCTTTCCATGCTATGGCGTGACGTGTTTTTACCTAATCTGCACCGCCCCTACTTTGTCATTTCGACCGCAGCGACGGGATCCATCGTCGCGCGGTAGAGAAACCTGCTGTTGGCTCGAAGCATCTCGGCCTTCAAGACAAAGCGGGTTTCTTCGCTGCGCTACGCTCCGGTCGAAATGACAGATTTGTACAGGGATGCCATTCCGATAATCAGAATTTGAACGTGTTCACATTTTGCTTGCAACCGGAGAGCTGCGCGTCTAATCTCATTTTTGAACACGTTCATAATTTCGCAATCAAGGAGCTCATCATGTACGTCGCATCCTGCTACTTCAGCTATCTGGCCATCAGCATCGCACTCACCATCTGGGTGGCGCGCACGTTGCACAGCAGTGGCCGTGTCTTTCTGGTGCATGCCTTTGGCGGTAACGAGGAACTGGCGGACTCGGTCAATCGCCTGCTCGTAGTCGGCTTCTACCTGATGAACCTGGGGTATGTCGCACTCTTCCTCAGGACCTACGCCGCGCTCGACACGCTGCGGCAGGTGATCGCGCTGGAAAGCAGCAAGCTGGGCGCGGTGCTGCTGGTGCTGGGCATTGTGCATTTTCTGAACATTCTGGTGCTGGCGAAGATGCGGCGTTCGCCGCTGCAGGCAACGCACTCCGTACCTGCGGCCATGGCACAGTAGGACGATGACCACGAAGCCGCCAAAGAAGTCGGAGGAGACCCGCGAACGCATCCTGGAAGCCGCGCTCGGCACCTTTCGCGAGCGTGGCTTTGCGGGAGCGACCATGCGCGAGATTGCCGGTCACGCCGGTGTTGCCGTGGGCGCAGCGTACTACTACTTCGAATCGAAGGACGCCATCGTAATGGCGTTTTACGAACGCGCACAGCAGGAGATGGCGCCGCAACTGGAGCGCATCCTGGCGACGAGTCGCACGCTGGAGCAGCGGCTGCGCGGCATCCTCGAAGAGAAACTCCGCTACTTCGCGGAGAACCGCGCCCTGCTGGGAGCGCTCTCTTCCCATGCAGACCCGAAGCATCCACTGTCGCCGTTCAGCGCGGACACCGCAGCCATTCGCAGTGCGGACACCGCCGTCTTCGAGCGGGCCGTTGCCGACTCCAACGTGGTGCTGCCGCGCAACATTCAGCCGTACCTGCCGCGCCTGCTGTGGCTGTACCAGATGGGCATCCTGCTCTTCTGGGTCTATGACGACTCCCCCGCGCAGCAGCGCACCGAGGTCCTGTTCAACCAGACGCTGAAGATGCTGCTGGTCACCCTGAAGATCGCGAAGATCCCTTTGCTGCGACCGCTGCATAAGCTGGCCGCGGAGCTATTGGAGGTGGTGTATGGCAAGGCATGATGCAGAGAGACCGATGCGCATCGTGATTCCCGGCGGCAGCGGCAGCGTCGGCCGCCTGCTTGCGGACCACTTTCACCGGCGTGGCCACACCGTAACGGTGCTGAGTCGCAATCCTGCCCCCGCACCTTGGCAGGTGCTGCCGTGGGATGGCCGCACTCCCGGCAATTGGGTGACTGCGCTGGAAGGAGCAGACGTCTGCATCAACCTTGCGGGACGCACGGTGAATACCAGGTCCACGGCAGAGCATCGCGCTGAGATTTACGACTCACGCATCGACTCGACACGCATGCTTGGACAGGTGATCTCTCGCCTGCATGAGCCGCCGCAGGTTTGGCTGAATGCGAGCACCGCGACGGTCTACCGCCACGCGCTCGATCACGGCATGGACGAAGCGACCGGCGAGATCGGCGGCAGCGAGCCGGGTGTTCCCGCGTCGTGGCAGTTCTCGGTGCACGTCGGGCTGGACTGGGAAAAGGCATTCTTCGAAGCAGACACGCCGAACACGCGGCGCGTGGCCCTGCGCACCTCACTGGTAATGAGCCCAGATTCAGGCAGCATCTTCGACGTGCTCTCGAAGCTGGTGCGCTTCAGCCTGGGCGGCAGAAACGGCAAAGGTACGCAGCGTATCTCGTGGATGCACGCGGCCGACTACGTGCGCGCCATCGACCTCTTCATCGAAGACGAGCAGTGGAGCGGCGTAGTGAACCTCTCCGCACCCAGTGCACCCACCAACAGTGAGTTCATGCGTGGTCTGCGAGAGGCCTGGGGTGTGCGGCTAGGGCTGCCCGCAACGGAGTGGATGATCCAGATCGGCACCTTCCTGCTGCGCACCGAACCGGAGCTGGTGTTGAAGAGCCGGTGGGTCCTGCCCGGCCGTTTGCAGCAGGCAGGCTTTGACTTCCTGTTTCCGGACTGGCCGGGTGCCGCCCGCAATCTGGTGCGGCAGATGCGCGCCCGAAGGTAGATCAACGCTCGTTGCCGGTTGCATGCTCGTGCAGCGGGGGCGTTGGGAACCCCCCCCCCCAACCCCACCCCGCCCCCCCCACCCCGCCGCCGCGGCCCCGGCGGCGCCCCGCGGGGGCCCCGCC
>CALMAP010000195.1:18183-36583 GCA_937859825.1 uncultured Terriglobus sp.
CTAGGCGCGCCCGACGGTAGACCACCGCTGGTGGCCGTTTGCAGGCGCGGCCCGGGGGGGGTTTGGAACCCCGCCGCCGAAACGCCACACGGCCAGCAGAACCAGGCCGCCGAGCACGATGCTGAGCAGCGCGTCGACCAGAAGTTCGCCGCGCGCGCCAGCCCAGGTGCCGTGCAGACCGAGATGAATCTCAGACCCGTGACCGTCCATCGCAACCGCTCCGGCAATCGCAAGATTGCACGCTGCGATGCAAATGGAGTACTGCGTTGCGGAGAGCGGATTGTTGCGGCCCACGATCTGGAAGACAAGCGCGCTGGTTGCGGTGTAGTTGATGCCCGCCATGACATTGTAAAAACAGACACCCACCACGAACACCTGAACTGGATACCAATGGTGGTTCAGAAGCAGAATCATCAGCAGCGATCCGAGCCCGGCGATGATGGCCGGCGCGATGAACAGCAAGCGGCGGTCAAACCGGTTGCTGAGCGGGCCACCCGCCGCAGCGCCAACGATGCAGGCGATGGCAAGGCCAACGCCGCTGACCCATCCGGTCAGGCTGTCGCTCGCGCCAAAGTCGCGGCCGATGCCGCCGAACAGATTTTGCATGGCAAAGGTCGCGGAGGGCACGACGAACACCAGCAGCGCAAAAAGGTAGCTTCGCTCCCGCGCGGTGGCCAGCAGGTCGCGGCCAAGCTGCCGCATTGCCTCGCCCACGGCACGCGGGACGCGGGCTTCCTTTGCGGTGAACAACAGTGGCGATGCAGAGAGCAGGATGGGAAGAGGCACCAGCAGCGCAGCAATGCGCAGGGACAGGTGTCGCATCTCCCACACGGCAAGCGAACCGCAGATGCCGGTCAGGCCCAAGTAGGCGATGTTGAGCCATGCGCTGGCGGCGCTCTGCCGCGACGGTTCCACCAGGTTGGGCACCATGCCGCCAATGGTGCTGGAGTACGTCTGTGTGCACAGGTATCCACAGAACAGTGCCGCCATCAGCAGATTCGCGCCGGGGCCGTGGCCACCATTGACCGAAGCTGCGGGCAGCAGAGCTACCGACATGCCCAGGCACAATGCGCCCGCAATTGCCAGCAGCATGGCCCAGGTTCGCCGCTGCAGACCGCAGTCCACCAAAGGCGTGATGAGAAAGCTCAGGTAGCTCGGCCCGAGCACCACAAAGGTGAACTCCGATGCGCGGGCGTTGCTCACGCCCTGCGCCGTGAGCACCGTGACCAAAGCCACGGCGACAAAGCCATTCATGGAGCCTGATGCGGAGTAGAGGATGCCGACCAGCCACGCAGGAAAGCGACGTGTCGATTTTTCCGCGGCTACAGGGCACATGGGCTACCAGTCTCTTTCCGCAGTGTCAGCCTGAGCATGCAGAACGGATCAAACTTCGCTGTTTCGCAAGGAACCAACACCATAGCTCTACCGTATCTTCTAAACGGCGTCTCTACCGAGCCAGAGAAGGTCCGTCATGGGTTTGCTGATTCTCCTGATCGTGCTGTTTGCCTGCCGCCGCCGTTACTACTACGGCCCTTACTGGGACCATCCTTACTACCGCGGGTACAGTCCGTATCCGTACGGGAGCTATGGCTATGGCTGGCACCCGTATTCCGGCTACCCGCGTTACTACGGGTACCATCGTTACTGAGGCTCGTGGAGTTGTGCTACGTCGAGACTGACTCGGAGGACTGCCCGACCGGGCGGGCAGTCCTCCGGCCTACAGCATCATCAGCACAATTTTGCCGATGCCGCCCTGCTCACCAAGCGCATGTGCCTCCGCAGCCTCTTCCAGCGGCAGGCGGCGGCTGACCGGCAAGGCGAATTTGCCGTCCCGCAGGTCTTCCGCGAACACCTTCAAGCGCTGTGGATCGGGGTGGGCGTGCATCATGGCTATGCGAACTGTTGGGGGCTGCTCCTGATCTTTAACCGGGCCCACGAGGCTGCCGAAGACCCCTCCATCGCGCACCTTGTTCAGCAATGCCGATGCGGTGTCCCCACCCACGGTGTCCGCGATCGCGTCCAGCCGGCCCAACCGCTCGACGGCATCGTGATCGTCCAGTGCAACCACGCTTTCCACGCCCAGCGATTCTGCGTCTTTTAAGCTGCGCTTGCGCACACCCGCGATTACCTTCGCGCCAAGCGATCTGGCAGAGTGCACGGCACAGCGGCCCACGCTTCCTGTCGCTCCGGTCACCAGTACGGTCTGGCCGGACTGCACCTGGCAGGCTTCGCGGATGAGCTGGTCTCCAGTTCCTGCCACGAGTGGCAGCGCGGCAGCATCCACAGGGTCGAGCCCTTCAGGTAAGTGCGTGATGTCGCGGGCAGCCACGATGACCAGTTCGGCGTACGTTGCGTGGCCTGTTGCAATCACGCGATCTCCGATGGAGACACCACCGACCCTGCTTCCAACCGCCCGGACGACACCACTGATATCCATACCGAGAATGCCGGGAAACGTCACAGGAAACATCGACGCGGCCTCGCCGGAGCGCATCTTCCAGTCCACAGGGTTGACGCTGGTGGCGACCTGCGCAACCAGCACTTCGTCCTCCGCGAGTTCCGGCTCCGGCGCATCGGTTACGTACTGGAGTTTCTGCGGGCCACCGTACTCGTTCAGCAAAACTGCCTTCATCATTTCACCTCGCGTGAGTTGGATGCGAAGGAAGTCGCCGACCGTTTTCGTGCGGTGACGGTGCAAGCGGCGGGTGTGTTCTTGGTGTTTTCTTACGGAGCGTTAACGCCAGAAGCACGCCCAGCGCCAACGCTTTCAGATTGCCGCCGAGCCGCGCCGGGCCCAGTTGCACGAAAGTCAACGTGGAAAATACCGCGCCGAAGCATGCCAGGCGGGCCGCATCGCCACGCTGCCAACCTTCGCTGAGCCGTGCCAGCAGCAGGCAGCCGCAAGGTACCAGCAGGTGCACCAGCGTGTAATCCTGCGACATGGGCGTGACCCAGATGGAGAGGACTGCCAGCGCGATCACCTGGTCGAGCGGGTCAAGGGAACGGATTCGCCAGAAGTAAAGCACCGGCAGGAACAGGGCAATCGCCGGCAGGTAAAGCCGCAACGCCTCGGGCAGTGCTGCTTCATGTCCGCTGGCCACAAGCACCAGCTTGAGCACGCCGTAAAGGGAGTGGTCGTAGCCGTTGTCGTTTCGCTGCCAATGCAGCAGGTAGTGCTGCCCAAAGCGGGCCATTTCATTCTGCAGTCCGTGCCCGGCTGCCATGACGGTAGGACCGAGCATCCACAGACCGGCCAGTGACGCACCCACGAACACGGCCACACTTATCGCAAGAGCGCGCCACCGCTCCCGTGACAGGAACAAGACCAAAAATGCGAGAGGGAAATACTTCATGGAAGCGGCGAGTCCAAAGCAGCCTGCCGCTGTGTTCTCGCGATGCGTAAACCAGCTCCAGACACCCACACCGGTCGCAAGCCAGACAAACACCTCAAGGTTTGCCGTGCAGACAAGCAGAACCACAGGAACCGAAAGACCCAGCACGGCAGCAGCGAACGCGGCAGGAAGCACCACACCCGCGCCACGCTGCCTGCATGCGCGAACGAAGATCGTGCCCAGGAGTAGCAGCCAGAACAACAGGATCGCGCGTGAGACCATCACGGCGTCCATTGGTAGCGAGAAGAGTACGCGTGCAACGACAGCAAGCGTCGCGGCATAATTGAAGCTTTGAAGATCACCGAAGTACTGCGCGTCGGAGCGAAAAAACTGCAGCGATCCATAGAACTGAAAGCGCTCGCGAAACCCGGAAAGGTCGCGACCCTCGATCAGACCGGGGAACAGCGCATGCATGCCATCCAAAGCACGATGCTGGTGTACGTCCTGCACAGCCGATGCAACCGACAGCAGGGTCAATCCAAGGAAGGGAACTGCAAACCAGGCGAGCTGCCGTGCCCATTTGCGCCGGGCACCCAGCGTGGCCGGGTTGGACGAACTGCTGAGCTTAGACGTAGTCATGCCATTGCTCTGACTCAGCGACCTTCGTCAGCAGCCCAAAACGGGAGCGAAGCGTCCTGCGAATGAATGGTTCCAGAAGAAAACGGCCTACCAGGAAACCTGCCGCGCCAAACGGGAGCGAGAAACGAATTTCGTCCCGCAATCGCGTGCCATCCTGCTCCGCCGTTATTAAGTGGTCATGCTGGAAAAACTGAAAACGGCCGGCTTCCTGCGTGTCCTGGAACCATGCCTGCTCCACACCCTGCAAGACGTGTTGTGGAGGACGGTACCCGGTAATCAGGGTGTGATGGCGTTGCAGCAGGCCAAACAGCCAGCCTTTCCAGACTACCCGGCTGCCCATCACCACATGGCCATCCGTCACTCCCTCGATCGGCTTGAAGCCAAGCGTCCGTTGCACCAGGGGTACCGAGGTCGAAAGGGCAAATACCCGTTCCGGTGGAGCGGCGATCCAAGTGGTTTCGCGGATCAGGATGATGCGTTTTGTCTGGGTCAAAAAGTGCCTTCCTAAGAAGTAAGACGCCGCCCGGCCGGGCGGCGTCCTTTTACTTTCCGTGGTGCCGGCAATAAGGTGCTATACGACGGGCTCTTGTGCGTCATGGATCGTGGTCAGCTTCAGGATCTCCATATCGCGTTTCCCATTGGGAGTAACCACCGTGACAGTGTCGCCGACCTTTTTGCCGACAAGTGCGCGACCGATCGGCGAAGTCGTGCTGATCAGACCTTTGACGACATCGCTCTCTTCACTGGTAACAAGCCGGTAGGTGATGTCTTCGCCCTTGGACTCGTCATGCACCACGATAGTGGAGCCGAAACCAACGCGATCGTGCGGGATGTTGTCCAGCTTGACCAGGGCCAGTTCCCCCATCCGCTTCTTGAGCTGACCGAGACGGGCGTTCACAAACTCCTGGCGCTGCTTGGCGGAGTGGTACTCCGCGTTTTCACTTAGATCGCCCAGCGCTACGGCCTTCTTGATTTCCGCTGGCAGTTCGGTGGTGAGCTCGTGCTCAAGTACCTTGATCTCTTCTTCCAGTTTCCTGGTGATGTGCAACATGGCTTCGGCTTTCCTGGTGCGGAATCGTTTTGGGGAGGTGTCTGCCCGGGAAATCACACCCTTTGAGGGTGGAAGAGAACAGTATACGGGGCGTGCAGTGGACAAGGCACGGCAGACGCGCCGTGCCTTGTGTCTCTACATAAGGAGGTTATGCCTTGTCGCGTCCAAGTACTTCCAGCTGAACTTTTGCGAGACCCGAATCAAGAATGCCGAGTTCGCTTGCAGCCGCGGCAGAAAGGTCGATCACGCGCCCCGGCGCAAGCGTACCCCGGTCGTTGATGCGCACGATCACAGAGCGCAGAGAGCGAAGGTCGGTCACGCGCACGCGGGTGCCAAAGGGCAGGGTGCGGTGTGCGGCGGTCAACTCCGCCTGCTGGAAGACTTCACCGGATGCGGTTGTACGGCCCTGCCATACGGAGCCATACCAGGAAGCCAGGCCACGAAGCGGGTGGCTATGCAGCGCGTCCGTCAGCAGGTGGCGCTTTGGCTTGATTGCGGCCTGCAACTGCTTCGCGGTCTCATTCGACGAGGCCACGGGTCGCGGACAGGCCAGCGGGGTCATGGGTGCGTTCAGGACGTGGACTGCGGCAGAAACCGCGCCGATTGTGCCGGCGGACCCGGCGAGCAGTGCAAATGCGAAAGTATGACGTCGGCGGGCCAGGCGGATGATGCCGCGCAGATGGCGCACCGGATGCTGAAGAAAACGCAGCGGCAAAACGGTGTGGGTGGACGACGCGTGAGCAGACACATGGCCCGTGCTTATCGAAGGATGGCTGCTGATAGTGGATACCGGGTCTTTTCCGGTGTGACTGCGGTTCAAGCTCTTTTCCTGCTAGACCGAACAGACTTTCAGGGACGAACGCAAACTATGCTCTGGTGATTCGGTCCCAGAAATTTTTGCCTGGCCGTTTGCCTCGATTGCTTTAAGCACGGGGCGGTACTAACGGGCGGCAAGGTTCCTGAGGTCCCCTGTCTGTCGTCTTCTTTCGTTTGGGAAGATGCGCTCTGGTGGCGCTTGTCGAAACGGAGAGCCGGCAAGTGGTGCGCATGCCCGGCAATCTCATCCTCGGCGAGGTCTGATCGCTGTCCGGGCACATGGCCTGCATGACAGAGGCAGCTTCGCGGTCCGCATATCCTGAGTCCTGCTGCACCCCCGGACTCTGTCGAACCTCTGTAAGCATAGCACCGGTGGTCTATTTGGGACAACGAACTGCTCGTTCGTTACGTTGTCGTCTGACTGACTTGGGAGGTTCCTGGCGCTTAGGTCTGGCGCGCCGCCCTGAGTGTTTGTCATCTCCTTAGCGAAACGGAGGGGATCTGTAATGCAGGTCTCCGCTGTGTGACGGTGCAGCGTCGCTCCGGTCGAAATGACAGTTTTGTGGAGAGGTTAGCGCAAAGATTCCTACAACCACCCCTTGGCACGTGCCGTCCGTGCCGCCTCAATCCGGTTCGCGGCACCGAGCTTGCTGATCGCCTCGGAGAGATAGTTGCGCACCGTGCCCTCGCTGAGCCGCAGCGATTTCGCCAGCTCCGCCGTGGTCTCCCCCTCACCGGCGCGACGCAGGATTTGCCGCTCGCGTTCCGTCAATGGATCGTCTTCGGCGTTCCAGATCTCCGCCGCAAGGCCGGGATCGACCACGCGCATGCCTTGGTGCACCCGGCGCACCGCCTCGGCAAGTTCCGAGGCGGGACGATCCTTCAACAGGTAGCCGCTGGCGCCCGCTTCAAGCGCCCGGCGCAGGTAGCCGGGCCGTGCGAAGGTTGTGACGATCACGATTTTCATCACCGGGTACAGCTCGCGGACACGCGTAGCGAGCTCAAGCCCGGTCATCTGCGGCATCTCGATATCGGTCACCAGCACATCAGGCCGGTGCTGCCCGGCGGCGCGAAAGGCCTCGTCCCCATTGGAAACAGAGGCGACAACTTCGATGTCACTCTCAATGTTCAGCAGCGCGGCAAGCGCGCCGCGCACCATGGCCTGGTCTTCGGCCAGAATCACCCGAATCTTGCTCATGCCGTCGCTCTCCACGCGGGCGGCACACGAAGTCCCGAAGCGTCCGCTTCCGGTTCCCACCCGCCCGCTTCCGCCGCCAACGGCAGGTGACTCGGGAGCTCCGTACCGGCGGGCGGTGCGCGTTCGAACTTGAGTGTGCCGCCCAGCTTCTTCACGCGCTCGCGCATGCCACGCAGGCCGTTGCCCTCGGAGCGTGAGGTCCCCACACCATCGTCGGTAATGCGCATTACGATGATGCCTGCCCTGCGTTCAACTTCAAGGTTGGCGGTGCGTGCCTCCGCATGGCGCACAATGTTGGTCACTGCCTCACGCAGAGCGAGACAAAGCACGTTGGCCTGCACAGGCGTCAACTCCAGCGTGGCGATGCTGGTGGTCAACTGCACCTCTGCCGCGGCAAGGGTGCGGCGCGCGCGCTGCACCTCCGTGGCGATGCCATCACTGCGGTAGCCGGTCACGGCTTCGCGAACCTCGGCCAGAGCCTGGCGCGCGGTCTGCTCCACCTCCTGCATTTCGCGTGCGGCGCGTGCCGGGTCGACGGGCAGAATCCGGTTGGCCAGCTCGCTCTTGATCGCAATTACGGTCAGCGTATGGCCAAGCACGTCGTGCAGGTCGCGTGCGCTGCGTTCTCGCTCGGCCACAAGGGCACGGTGTTCGATTTCGGTATTGGCGCGGTTCAGCAGCCATGCCGCCCGCTGCTGACGGGAGTAAGCGAAATTGCTGAGACCCACGACCAGCCCGAAGAACACACCCATTGCGCCGGCCCACCACTGCAGGTGAAACAGCCACGTCTCCAGGCAGATGCCCACCGTCTGCGCGGCAAGCACAGTAAGGTACACCCGCATGCTGCGCGTCATGAACGCGAGCATGACCATGGGATACACGAACAGTCCCGACGCGCTTTGGTTGAAAGGAAAGTAGGTGAAGCCCAGCGCGAACATCTGCGCAAGCAGCATCTGCTGGATGCGGCCCTCGGTGTTGGGGATCGCGAAGTAAAGCCCGAGAAAGATGCTGTACACCACGCCGAACCAGACCCACTTCTCCGCGCTGTGCTCGAAGATGGGCTGAATGAGGAAGAACCCCGAATACAGCAGAGACACATACCGCATTACCCGGGCGCTGCCGGAAGATTGCCGCCAGTACTCCGTGGCGCTTGCCTCAAACGAGGTGCGCTCATTTGCGCGGGAAGGTTCGCGAATCGGCTCGCAACTGAACATAGCGACATTGTGCACCCGCGGCATCCTGGCTGTGAGTCCTGCACGTCATGCAGGAATTGTGACATCTGTCATGCGGCCGTGCTCTATCTGGGCTTGCATCGAGTTACCGCAGCCCAGATCAATCGTGGGCCTTCAGGCCCACGATTGATCGTCTCCTGCTTTGCCCTTTAGGGCAGGAGCCGGTATCCCGGGCTGAGCCCTTTGCGTCAGGTTGCGATTCAGGGGCCTGAAGGCCCCTGCTCCCTCTCATAGATAGCCCACCCTGACATCTCGAAACGGCTCTGATACGCCGGGATGACACATGTCATACGGCGGCACTGACGCACCGCACTAAGAATCAGGTTGGAACGGCGCGATGCTTGATCTTGTATTGCTGCTGTTGCGCAGCCAGGAGATTGTCATGAGAAACACGAGCTACGTGCGAAATGTGACAAGCCGACTCGCCGGGGGAATGATCCTCGCGGCGCTTGCCGGTCAAGTTCAAGCCCAGGATTGCACCCGTTCCACGGTACAAGTGCTGGATGCGACCGGCGCGGCCGTAGTCGGCGCAGCCGTCAGCCTGGACGGCCGAAATGCGGGCAGCAGTGACGCGCGCGGCCGGTTTGAGACCGGCTGCCTTGCGAGTGGGTCGCACCGCCTGAACGTGGCGGCCGAGGGATTTGAGCCCATGGCCATCCGGGTCGAAGCAGGACGCGCAGCAACGCTGAAGCTCAAGCCGCTCACCGTCGAGACCTCTGTCGATGCGGTCGAGGACGCACCCGTAAGCACCGAGAGCGTGGCTGGCACCAAGACGCTCACCGGCGACGAGGTCAAGCAGCTTGCCGACGACCCGGACGAGTTCGCGCGCCAGTTGCAGGTGCTTGCCGCCGCAGCCGGCGGAGCGCCCGGACAGGCCATCATCGCGGTGGACGGCTTTCAGAACAGTGGCCGCATTCCACCCAAGAGCGCCATCGCCTTTATCCGCGTGAACCCCGATCTTTTCTCGGCGGAGTACGAGCGGCCGCCGTACCAGGGCGGTCGCGTGGAGATCTACACCAAGCCCGGTCTCGCCAAGCTGCACGGCGCGCTGTTTACCACGCAGAGCGGCCAGTTCCTGAACGCAAAAGACCCCTTCGCGCCCAGCCGTGCCGCCATCGGCAAACAGCGCTACGGCTTTGAACTGGGCGGCCCAATCAGGAGGGCGAAGAGCGACTTCTTTCTCGCGCTGGAACACCGGCAGATCGACCAGTTCGCCGTGGTCAACGCGGTCACGCTCGATGCCGGTGGCAACGCGGTGCAGACACTGGCCAACGTGGCCACGCCGCAGTCCCTGTGGGAGGGCAGCGCGCGCATCGGCGCGATGCTCAGCCCGAAGAACAACTTTACCGGCACCTACACCGCAACGGTCAACGGCCTGCAGAACGTGGGAGCGGGCGGCACCACGCTGCAGGAAGCGAGCTACAACTCGCAGCAGAGCGAGCACGCCATTCGCCTCACCAACCTGCAAACGGTCAGCACCGGCCTGCTGCACGAAAGCCGCGTGGGCCTTACCTTCCGCCTGCGCGACGATACGCCGCAGACCTCCGCGCCCAGCCTGCAGGTGGCGGGTGCCTTCACCGGAGGCGGCGCGACAACGCAGGCGCTGCGCAGCCACGAGTTCGATCTCGAGTTCGACGACGACGTGCTCATCCAGAAGAAGAAGCACAACCTGAAGCTCGGCATCGAGCTGCTGAACGCGCACATCACCGACCGGTTGCCCACCAACTTCAACGGCACATACATCTTTGGCGGCGGCAGCGCGCCGGTGCTGAATGCGAACGGGACGGCTTCGCCGCAAAGCACCGTCATCACCGGGCTGGAGCAGTATCGCCGGGCGCGCCTCGGTCTTCCCGGCGGCACTCCGACACAGTATGCGGTCACTGCCGGCACGCCGGATGTCGATTTGAACCAGTTGCGCGTGGTGCTCTACGGGCAGGACGTGTGGAAGGTAAACAAGCGGCTGGAGCTGTCACTGGGCATGCGTTATGCATTGCAGAACGCTCCGGTCACCTTCGGCAACATCGCGCCCCGCCTCGGCGTGGCGTGGTCGCCCGACAAGAAGCAGCGCTGGGTGCTGCACGCGCGCACCGGCCTGTTCTTCACACCCATTGACAGCGCGACGACGCTTGAAGCGCGAAGACTCAACGGCATCCACCAGACGCAGTTGCAGATCAGCAATCCCGTGTACGGCACACCCCTGACGACCGGGTCCGCGCGCGTAAGCACCCTGCGTGCGCCGCTGCCCGGCCTGATGCAGACGCCGTCGATCCAGACCCACTTCGGCGTGGAGCACGAGTTCCCCAAGCACTGGCATGCGCAGGTGAACCTGTATCTCGCCCGTGCATGGAACGACCTGCGCTCACGCAACATCAACACGCCGCTCAACGGCCAGCCGAACGGGCCGCGTCCGCTGGCGCCGGATGTGAACCTCTACCAGTTCCAGCAGACGGGCAATCTTGGCGGCAACGTGGTCTTCGCCGGCATTGACCAGCACAGCCTGAAGCGCCTGCAGATCTTTGCCGGCTACATCCGCATGGACCTGCGCAGCAACGCGGACCGCGACACGCTGTTTCCGCAGAGCAGCGTGACCGACCAGGGCGAGTATGTGCGGCCGTCGTGGCTGGCGACGCACCACGCCATCGCCTTCACCAACTACGTCTTTCCGCTCGGCATTATGCTCTCAAACCAGTTCGACGCAGCAAGCGGCATGCCTTACAACGTGACCGATGGCTTCGACGCAAACGGCGACGGAGTCTTCAACGACCGTCCGCATTACTCGACGGACAGCAACGCAATTGCAACGCAGTTCGGCACGCTCAGCACAACCGGCGCGGGTGCTTCGATCAGCCGCAACGCGGGCACCCTGCCGTGGAACATCCACCTGGACGCGAACCTAAGCCGCAGCTTCAAGGTCAAGAAAAGTGAGAACCAGGCCGTCGCGGTAAACCTGCGGTCCACCAACCTGCTGAACCACCTGAACGGGACGGCGGTCGGCGGCGTGCTCGGCTCGCCACTGTTCGGCCGCACCTATGCCGCAGACCCCGGACGGCGGATCGAGGTGGGACTTCGTTACAGCTTTTGAACGCTCCCCTCTTGGGCTTTGTTGTTGTCGGCACGTGGTCGTCCGTGGTTTGGCCTGTAATTTTTGTGTTTGTCATCCCGTAGCGCAGCGAAGGGATCTGCTTTCCTTTCAAAGCCACGGCGCAAATATTGACCTCAGGGGCTGAAGCCCGCCCTCAATTTAGCTCCTATGGCACGGCTGAAGCCGTGCCCTTCCGAAAGCCACCATCCGAACCGCATGCCCCTCAGGAGGAACACCATGAACCGCATCGCCCGTTTCACCGCTCTCGCCACGCTCACACTCGCGCCGCTCTCACTCGCAGCACAGACCGCAGTACCCGTCCTTCCACCCACGTTCGGCATGGTCCTCAGCTACCAGTACTGGCCCACGCAGTACGTGCAGTTCGTGACCGGCAGTGAACTGCCCTACAGCATGTTCGAGTTCGATGTGGACGCCACGGGCAAGCAGCCGCTGTATCACGTGGTGCTCACCGACAAGGACGGCGCGCGCACGCACTACAGCAACGCCGACGGCATGATTGCCGCCTACAAAGCGACCGGCGAGGCCTCATGGAAAGCTGAGTTCGCCGTAGACCTCGACGAGACGGAGAAGGTCGGTGCCGCGTCTACCGTGCGCTTCACCGCGCACGATGGAAAGCCGGTTGAGTTCCGCTTCGTGCAGGGCTCGGACATCAGCGAGCAGGGCAGCGGCCTGACTGACTTAAGCAAGGCGCCCATTCCGATCTTTGCCTATCGCGAACAAGGAGCAGTGGCGGGCGAGGGCACCGTGCTGAAGATCGGCGAGGCCGTAAGCACCGCCGAGGTATGGACGGAGATCAGCAGGCCGCCTTACTTCGTGGGGTACCGTGGCGCGATCACGCGCAGCGCGCACCTGCTGGTAATGCCGAAAGCGACAGAGTCCTGGAAGGTGACGAAGTCCGCAACCGCACTGACCGTGGGCAGCACCTGGGAACTGGACAATGAGCGTGGCGACCACCGCACGCTGCGCATTGAGAAGGTCGAAGGCGCAAAGTTCACCATCGCCGGCAATGACAAGTTCCACCCTGGCATCCGCACCACGCTTGAAGCGACGCGCACGAGCGATGGATGGTCGGTGGAGCGCGTTCGCCTGCAACCGGTAAAAGACGGCGAGAAACACTTCACCGTGCTCACCTTCACGCCAGCGGCAGGGACCGCTCCCACAAGCACGATGGAACTGGCTATAGGCAAGAAGCAGAAGGTCGCCACGGCAACAGTGGCTGTGACCGGGGACGCGGCGAAGCGTACCGAAGCGATCAAGGGGGGTACGCCGGCTTGGGCAGCGGGCAAGGAGATCACGGAAGAGACGGCCATCACTGCCGACTCTGTAACAATTACGGCCAAGTAGGTGGTGAACGTGCCTGTGGAATCCCGCCTTGGCTTCGCGAAGATGGGGTACCCTCTCCTGTGCCGGTATGACCAAGCGTCACAGAAACGTGGGTGCCCCACCTTGACTGCGCTTTCGCGGTCAAGGTGGGCTCCCCTTCCGCTCCGCGCCTTCCAGAGAAGCGGCAACTTGCCGCATCCGCTCCCGCTGCATATCCTCAAGGTCTGAGGATGCCCATGGAAACGCCCACCACCGCACGGCGCACGGAAGACATCGCGCTCGACCTGCTGAAGTTCATTGCCAGCACCACCAACGTAGTCAAAGGTGGCAGCGGCAGCACTGCGGGCTTTGCTCCGTCGTCGTCCACAAAGGCCGATGATCAGGTCGGCCAGTTGCTTGAGCTGTACGGCCGCTGCCGCAAGGCCGTGGAAGGTTAGTGCTCTGCTGTATGTAACGCGCAGCGGCTCTAGCCGCCGGGATGGCACAATCTCACCGGCTAGAGCCGCGCGCACTTGGCACTTCGATCTATCTCAGGGGCTGAAGCCGCTTTTATGCCGTCACCAGGCGCTACGGCGCAGGCAGTGTCTGTTGCATAAGACCGAAGACGTATGAACGTTCCACGCGAAACGCTAAAGCTCTTCCCTGTCTCTCCAGAACCTGCCTCGCCCCCTTGGAAAAGCGACGGCGAACGTCAGCGTCTCGCGGAGGTCCACCGCCGCCTTCTTGAAGCCTACGGACAGCCTTCACCGCGTGAGGTGTGGGACCCGCTCACCCAACTCATCTACTCGCTCTGCAGCTCCCGCACCAAGACGCCTGAGTCGCATGCCGTTCTGCGAGCGCTTCGGGAACGCTACGAAGGCTGGCCTGCTGGTGCCGAGACCTGGAGCGAGGTGCGATGGAAGCGGCTGCGCGATGCTCCCGTTGCGGAGATCGAGGAGACCATCCAACTCGCTACCTTTGCCGATCGCAAAGCGCCGCAACTGAAGGCGACGCTGGAACAGATCACGCAGAAGACCGGTGCGCTTTCGCTTGCATTCCTTGCAAATTACCGCACGGAAAAGATTCGCGCGTGGCTGGAGCAATTTCCCGGCATCGGCTCGCAGGTGAGCGCAGCCATTGTGAACTTCTCGTCACTGCGCCGGCCCGTGCTTTCGGTGGACGGCCACCACCAGCGCGTCTCCACCCGGCTCGGCTTCGCGCCGGAACGCAGCACGGCGCGACAGGTCGAAGAGACGCTGATGCGCATCGTTCCTGCTGGGTGGGGTGCCATTACGCTGGACGAGAACCATCAATTGACCAAGACATTGGGGCAGCGTGTCTGTACCCCACAGCGGCCTCTGTGCAAGCGATGCCCTCTGCTGCAGTTGTGCCCCGCCGGCAGCAAGCCGACGCATGCTCGCGAGGTCGCTCAGAATCCTAAATTTCTTTGAGGCGCGATCGGCTGTGGGGTGTTAGCATCTGCCTCGTCCTAATCAGATCTTCTTACCACACCATTTCGCCTTTAGAGAATGCTCCATGCCTGTGGTTAAATATGCGCTCTCTGTGTGCGCTTCATCGCTTCTCTTGCTTACGGGCTGCCGCCACATCAACAAGCACTTCGGGACGGAACCCTATCGCCCTCTCGAACTAACCTACTGCGGCAAAAACGCGGTCGAGGTCTGTAAAAGGATCTACATCTCCGATCTCACTCTGCCGCTTTACTTCCCAGACGGAAATACAAACATTCTGGATGAAAACGGCAACGTAAAAACCACGTTGGATGTACGCTTTCTGGTCAATCACGCTCGCCGGATCGCACAGGCGAATGCAGAGCAGAAGAAGGTTGTGCGCGACGACATCATCAACGAGGTGAGCAATGACATTCGGGAGAGCAGCCGGGAGTATACCGGTGCTGTCTACCAGCACCGTGCCGGGTTCGATACTCTGTCGGATGCCACGCTGCTCGGCCTTACAGCCGCGATCGCCGTCGGCGGCGGAGCGGAAGTCAAGGCGGCGCTTGGCGCAGCCGCGACCGGTATTACCGGCTTGCGTACAAGCGTGCAAAAGAACTTCTTCGACGATCGTTCACGCGAGGCAATTTTCCTAGTCATCGCGGCAAACCAGGAGAAGGCAGAAAAAGCGCTGACGGACGGCAAAAAAGCTTCGTTCCTGGCCTACTCCCTTTCAGACGCGTGCAACGACCTGGACCGGCTCTACGAGAGCGGAACCGTGCTGAAGGCCCTGAACACGATTGCCGGCCAGAATTCCACCACGGACAAGAATGGCCAAACCACGATTACGAATTCCGGGGTTGCAGGCGCGCCCGCATTCTCGCCGGCACCGGGCAATCTCGCGGGAAGCACCAAAATAAGCATCGCGAGCAGCACGGCCGGAGCGACGATCTACTACACGGAAGACGGCACACCCCCCAGCAACATATCGAAAAGGTATACCGAGCCGCTTTCCGTTTCGAGCGCTGAAACGATCCGGGCCTTTGCCGTTGCAAGTGGTTTGACCGACAGCAGTATTAATAGTGCCGCATATACAGTCGGCAAGCCCGCGGCGGGGGCACCGGTCTTCTCTCCTGTGCAGGGTGAATATTCCGGCAGGCAGGCCGTTACCTTGACCGCGACCACGTCCGGCGCGGTCATCTATTACACGTTGGACGGAACAAGGCCGGATGAACATTCTGCCGCTTACTCTAAACCGATCGACGTGGCTGCGGACGCAACGATCAAGGCTATTGTTATCTCACCCGACTACAGCACCAGCGCCGTAGCTGCCGCGACCTACACCATTAAATAAGAGCCGCTCCATCCAGGAAAATAAGACACCAAAGGCCATGCATTGCTGTGTGGCCGGCTGCGCCGGGCCCGCCCTCACAGGCCCAACTTCTCTCCGGAACCGTCCGGAGATGATCTCTATCGTTAAGCCGCCGCCGCCGGCACAAATCCATCGCAACCGCTGATAGGGGTGACCTTCAGGTGCAGACCTGCATGCTTCGGGTGACCACAATCATCGACGAACACCACATCTGCTTCCTTTTTAGAGAGGATGCTTACCAGAACATCGTTCTTGGCGTGACCTTCTCCAAAGTGACCGCAAAGACCGCATTGACCCTCGTGAACTGCCTGCATGACTGTGTCCTCCGTTCCATCAAGTGAGAGCCGCAATCCCTGATCTCTGTTGCTCGCGACTTACTCTTTCTGCAGAGTATTTGTTACAAAATCCTGTAAATTGCGACGGGATTGCTCCGCAATATCTAGGACTTACATACTCCGACATAAGTCGGACTTACGGAGTCTTAGTTAGAGGCAAGCTGATTTTGAAGGGAGCAGGGCAGCGCTTTGAATCAGAATGTCTTCGGAAATGCTTCGCTCCGGAGAGACCACAGGGAAGACCCTTCCTGAAGGAAACGCCTGCAGGAGACACAATCATGCGCCTGAAGGTCCACGCTGCCTCTCAGCCAGGCCTCTGCTTTGGAAGAAGAGCGTGCTCGACAACCTGAAAAGCCATTGCCCTCTTGGCAAGCTGCCGAAGCTCTTCGTTAAGAAAAGAAGAAGGCCTCCACGGCAAGCCAGTCTGCTAAACGGGTCCAGCCGTGGGCCCCGGCGTCGACGTTCACGTTGTGCGGTGAACTGAACAGAAGACCCTTGCCCGTAAAGGCACGCAGCTGGCGCGGATTGTCGTCTACCAGGTAGTCCGCGTGCAGGATGGCCTTGGTGCCGCAGAAGACGAACTGCGACTGTGGCACAAACGGAAAGTGCTGTTGCAGCCAGCGGTACTTGGCGTTGAACGAGCGCGGCACCTCCATCGCGGCAGAGGCGATGAAGAGTTCATGTTCCGCGCTTAACCGTTCCATCACACGCTGCGCCTCCGGCATTAGCGGCAGGTCGGCGAAGAAGTCGGGCTCGTCCAGATAGGCGGAGAGCCGGTCGATGCGGTCGGAGGGGACGACCTGCCATAGCCATTTGCCGTCAAGATCGGCGGCCCGCAGGTTCTCGTTGAAGTCGTGGTTGTACCGGTGGATGTGTGCGGCGACGGTGTCGGCCATCACCTCGTCCATGTCTACACAGATTCGCGCCATCGTTCCGCAGGGTAGCAGCTTGGTGCTGCGGCTTGCAGCGGCAAAGATTCTGAACCCACCGCGCCGGCCCGTCTGTCCAATGTCTGCATGCCAGCAACAGCAATGGAAGAGAGCGGCCAGTCCGCGCAGGTAAAGGAGGCTGCCCACCTGCCGTGGAAGCCGAAGCATAACCCATGGCTGATCGCCCTTACGGTCACGCTGGCCACGTTCATGGAGGTTTTGGACACTTCCATTGCCAACGTGGCGCTGCCGCATATCGCGGGCTCGCTCGGCGCGTCGCAGGACGAAGCCACCTGGGTGATCACCAGTTACCTGGTGGCAAACGCCATCATCCTGCCGGCATCTGCCTACCTGACGACTTTTATCGGCCGCAAGAAGTTTTACATGTCTTGCGTGGTGCTGTTCGGCATCTCTTCGGCCATGTGCGGCTTTGCGCCGTCGCTGCCAATCCTGATTGTCTTCCGGCTGCTGCAGGGCGCGGGGGGTGGTGGCCTGGGGCCAAGCGAACAGGCCATTCTGGCCGACACCTTTGAACCTGCCAAACGAGGGCAGGCCTTTGCCCTCTATGGTCTCGCCGTGGTCGCGGCACCAGCCATAGGACCAACGCTGGGCGGATGGATTACCGACAACTACGACTGGCGATGGATCTTCTTCATCAACGTGCCCATCGCCATCCTCTCGCTGGTGCTGACGACCCGCATGGTCGAAGACCCGCCCCACATTACTGCCGAGGTGGAGGAAAGCAAGCGGCGCGGCCTGAACCTGGATTACATTGGCTTCGGTCTCCTGGCGCTCGGCTTCGGGTCGCTTGAGTTCGTGCTCGACAAAGGTCAGGAAGACGACTGGTTCGGTTCCAGCCTGATTACGTTCTTCACCACACTGTGCGTGGTGTCACTCGTCGGTTTGATTGTCTGGTCACTGCTGCAACTGAAAAAAGGGAACCGGCCCATCCTGAACCTGACGCTGTTCAAGCAGAAGTCGTTCGCGGTGGCGTTCATGCTGCTGTTTACGCTTGGCTTTTCGCTCTACGCGTCCACCGTACTCATTCCGCAATATGTGCAGACACTGCTGGGCTACACGGCAGAACTTGCCGGGCTGGTCATTTCACCGGGTGGGGTATGCATCATGCTGATGATGCCCGTGGTGGGCATCCTGATCACTCGCGTGGATTCGCGCGTGATGATCACCGGCGGCTTCCTGCTGCTCGCAGTGTCTCTGTTTGCGATGCACTCGCACCTGTCGCTGGAGTCCAGCTTCAAGCAGATTATGTGGCTGCGCGTGATGCAGGCAGCATCGCTCGCCTTCCTGTTCATCCCCATCAACACCATCGCCTACAACAACATTCCGCGCTCGCAGAACAACGACGTCTCCGGCCTGTCGAACCTGGCCCGTAACGTGGGCGGATCGGTCGGCACATCGTTCGTCGCGACGATGCTGGCGCGGCGCGCGCAGTCGCACCAGAACGCGCTGGTCCAACACATGACTCCCGGGGACGCCTACTTCCAGCAGCGCATCAACTCCATCTCCGGCTTTCTGAAAGGCAGTTCCGGCCCGGGTTCCGGCAGCAGCGCCGACGCCACCGCCGCGGCACAGGGCAACCTGTACAACATGCTGCACGCACAGTCGCAGATGCTGGCCTA
>CALMAP010000195.1:36593-45124 GCA_937859825.1 uncultured Terriglobus sp.
GTGAAGGAGATGGTCTGTTGATACCTCCCGCGTTGTGTGGCATGTTGCATGCTCAGCTGTTGCTGGCACGACGTCTCCACTCTTGTGATATCAGACCTTAAAGTGCAGATGCTGGCCTATCTGGACATCATTGCGGTGCTTGGCATCTTCTGCCTGGTTATGGTGCCGCTGGTATGGATCGTCCGCAAGCCGAAGGGCGGCGCCGATGCGCCCGCGCATTAGAGGTCGAGTAGGCCTGCACAACACCCTCGTGACCAGATTGCCGGCGTAGCTGCGTCCCAACAGCAAACACCACAGCTCCGACCTTCTCAGAACGCGACGAAGTCAACACGCCGTTCCAGAAGCACCAATGCCAAACGTAGGAACATACCGCTTCAACACGCTCGGAGGCCACGGCTCCTCTCGCGATTCGACCGTCATCACAACGCAGGCTGTCCGTTCGAAGCGGTCAAACCGCCATCCACGGGCAGGTTCACTCCCGTAACGAAGCGGGCTGCGTCGCTTGCCAGAAAGAGGATCGGACCGGCAATGTCGTCTGGCTGGGCACCGCGTCCAAGCGGGATGCGCTCCTCGAACTTCTTGATGAGTTTAGGGTTGGCCTTCATCTGCTGCGT
Source organism: uncultured Terriglobus sp. (assembly GCA_937859825.1). Lineage (GTDB taxonomy): Bacteria > Acidobacteriota > Terriglobia > Terriglobales > Acidobacteriaceae > Terriglobus. Next base: position 37,208 of record CALMAP010000195.1, read on the forward strand.
CATTGCCGTGTAGACCAGCGATGGGTTCACCGCATTCACACGTACGCCGTGCTTTGCCTCGTCCAGCGCGAGCGCCCGGGTGAAGTTGGTAATGGCGCCTTTGGCAGCGTTGTAGAAGGAATGGTTCCAGTCACCGCCCAGTCCCGAAACCGACGACACGTTCACGATGCATCCCTTCGACTTGCGCAGGTGTGGAATGGCGAACCGGATCATGTAGAAGTAGCCGTTCAGGTCGGTCTCCATGATGCGGAACCATTCCTGGATTTTGCCGTCGTCCACCGCGCCCATGTGGTCCACACCGGCATCGTTCACCAGCACATCCAGCCGCTTATAGCGCTGGATGACATCGTGAATCAGGTCTTCGCAATCGTTTGCGTCGCCCGTGTTCATCACGCGAACCATACCGCGGGTGCTGCCCAGTTCGTCCGCCAGCTTCTTCAGGCGGCTCTTGTCTTGATCTGCCAGTACCAGCGTTGCTCCCGCATGGGCAAAGGCACGTGCCGCCGCTTCGCCAATGCCGGAACCTGCACCGGTCACCAGCACAATCTTGTCTGAAAACGAATCCATTCTCTGTCCCTCAAGGCTGTTCGGATGCCTGTCTTCCCCGAATCGGTGACGGCCGATGCTGTAACACCTACCGTCGAAACCCGCCATTCGACTGCAGCCAGGGCTTTTGGGGCAAGTCTGGGCAAGTGGACTGCGGGGTCGCAGGCATTCCGCTCCGATTTCTCCACGCATTCGACCAGGTTGCGGAAGATGTGGAAAGACCGGGTATTCCACCGGCTGCTTCTTGAGCGGTGGAAAGCACGTGCGGTGAAACTGCCCAGAAACACCATGTGAAGACCGCTTTCCCACGATGCGCGCCGTTCTTGCGCCTGTGCATCGCCGGGCGGCTGTGGAAAGCGTGTGGCGCAGGGGACACCGGCTGGCCGGACCGTCCTGTTGTGCAGGCTTTCCGGCTTAGCGGTACCCGGTTCCTGAAATCTGGTGCCGCGTTTAACCTCAAACAGGTCAGTCACTTCCGCCTGAAATCCACATTTCCGGCAGCAACGACTGCGACTACGAAGAGAGAACTTCCAAAAGTCTTTTCTTTTAGAAGCCATCCTCGCGAAAGTGACACCTGCCTCCGTAAAAACTGCCTCCGTACGAAATGTCCGCAGAATTCAGAATTACGACGAGTTTTGAACAGAACGGGAACCGCGATTCGTCGAAACGAAAGCTGTCCTCTGCGGCATTGCGGGTGATAGCCTTAGGGCACTTCAGCGCGTCGAAATGGCGCTGCGCGTATGCCGTTCCGGAGGTTCCAATCGTGTCTACCTTTGCCACACCACCCGCTGAGGACACCGCCTTGAGCAACGGCAGCTCCGCACCCGCCGCAGCATCGTCCGGCAATCTCGACATCACCGTTTCCCGCGCTGAGCTGCTGCGGGAGCTTACGGCAGCGCAGTCCGTGGTGGAGCGCAAGACCACGATCCCGATCCTCTCCAACTTTCTCTTCGAGGCAACAGAAGACCGGCTGACGATTACCGCGACCGACCTGGACCAGAGCCTGCGCACGAGTTGCGCGGCCAAGGTGAAGCGAGCCGGTGCATGCACAATTCCCGCGCGGAAGCTGTACGACTACATCCGCCTGCTGCCCGAGGGCGAGATCAGCATCAAGCTGCAGGACAACCACTGGGTCCAGATTCGTGCAGGCCGCTCGAACACCAAGATGGTCGGCATGGCCCGCGCCAACTTCCCGCAGGTGCCGGAGTTTCCGGCTGTGGGGTCGGTCAAAATTGCGGCAAGCGCGCTGCGCAGCATGGTCGCAAAGACGATCTTTGCCATCTCCTCGGAAGAGAGCCGCTACACTCTGAACGGCGCCCTGCTGGTATTGAAGCCGGAGAGCATGGCCATGGTGGCCACCGATGGCCATCGCCTTGCCCACATCGAGCGCCTGGGCGAGAGCCTGAGCGGCGTGACCGGCGAGAAGAAGACGCTGATCCCGCGAAAGGCGCTGGGGGAACTGCAGTCGCTGCTGGCCAATACCACCGTCGCGGACGAGTCTGCCGACTTCATCGAATTTGCCGACGACGACACCACCCTCTTCTTCCGCATGGGTGGCCGCGTGCTGACCAGCCGCAAGCTGACCGGCCAGTTCCCCAACTATGAGGCGGTGTTGCCGCGCGACAACAACAAGTTCGTCATCGTGCGCTCGGAAGACCTGATGGGTGCTCTGCAGCGCGTTGCCCAGTTTGCCGACGAGCGCAGCGGCGCCATCAAGCTGCGGCTTGAGCAGAACGAGCTCCGCATTTCCTCCTCATCGACCGACGCCGGCGAGTCGGAAGATACGATCGAGACGCCCTACAACTACGACCCATTGATGGTCGGCTTCAACTCGCAGTATCTGATCGACTTCCTGAAGGCGATCGGCAATACCGGCGAAGTTCGACTTGAGTTCAAGGACTCGCAATCCGCAGGCCAGATGCGTCCGGAAGACGGCAATGAAGACCAGAAGTACCGCTACATCCTGATGCCGATGCGCATTTGAGGTAAGCCTCAGGAAGAAGAAAGCCCGGCTGATGCCGGGCTTTGCCTTTGGAGCCTTGTCCCGTCTGGCGGAGCTGGAAAAACGGTAGCGCCACGTGAAGGAGTTGCGGTTGAAAGGGCACGGCTTCAGCCGTGCTGCCTGGGGTGTTTTCAGGATAACCGCGCGGTCGATCCACCCTCCGACACAGATCGATTTATGTCCGCCCGGAACTGAAGAGTTCTCTATCCAGGCTGCCGTGACCGCGCGCTTTCTCACCCCATGTACAGTTGGCACGGTTAAAGCCGTGCCCTTTCAAGCGCTTCAAACTTCTTCCCATGACGGAGTCATGCTTAAACTGATCCACGGTGGGACCCTGAGCCAAGTGCCCCTGTTTCACCTTCCCCGCTTGTAACGTCGCGGAAGCGGTAGACTGGTTAGCGTCCCGATGAGTTGGTTCAAGCGAAATGATTCGGCAATGACCGGCGAGGCGAATGCGCCTGACGCACGCACCGTGCGCACCGAAGGCCTCTGGGTCAAGTGCCCCGATTGCGGCAAGGCCAACTTCCGCGCAGAGCTGGAAGCCAACAGCCAGATTTGCAAGTACTGCAATCACCATTTCAGGGTCGACGCGCGTTCCCGGATCGCCATGCTGCTTGAGCCCGGCTACCAGCTTGTGGACCTGGAACTGCGCTCGACCGATCCGCTGGACTTTTGCGACCTGAAGCCCTACAAGAAGCGGCTCGCAGAAGCGCAGAAGAAGACAGGCCTCAACGACGCCATCGTGAACGCGATCGGGAAGATTGGCAGCCATGATGTGGTGATCTCCGCGATGGAGTACGGGTTCATCGGCGGGTCGATGGGTGCAGTAGTGGGCGAGACCATCGCTCGTGCCGTGGACCGGGCGCGGGAATCGCGCCACCCACTGATAATTGTCAGCGCATCCGGCGGCGCACGCATGATGGAGGGCATTGCCAGCCTCATGCAGCTCGCCAAGGTCTCTGCCGCGCTGGGCCGGTTAGCCGGTGAGGGCGTGCCTTACATCAGCCTGATGACGGACCCGACCACTGGCGGCGTGACCGCCAGCTTCGCCATGCTGGGCGACCTGAACATTGCCGAACCGGGCGCGCTGATCGGCTTTGCCGGGCCGCGCGTGATCGAGCAGACCATTCGCCAGAAGCTGCCCGAGGGCTTTCAGCGCTCCGAGTTCCTGCTGCAGCACGGCTTTCTGGATGCCGTGGTGGACCGCAAGCAACTGAAGCCCTGGCTCGAGCAGACACTGGCCTGGCTGGGTGTGCGGCAAAAGGCGTAATCTGTTTGCCAGCCCGACCTGGCACAGGCCGGGCGGCTCTTCACATTGCGACGCCAAAGATGGCGCGCAACGCTCTTCCAGAGACAGCCAAGTCTGTCCTCCCTGCTGTTTTGCTCCCACGCAAATGGAATGCTGTCGCCACAACTCCGCCGCAACGTGGCGGCGTGTGACGTGTCTACTTCAGGACAGAGTTCCCGTCCAAATCAACGCAGTGTATTCCGCACAGGATTTTTAGTTACCTATGACGAGCAAGTCTCTTCTTCGTTGCGCCAATGGCATGCGTGCCGCACTTACCCTGTTCACGGCGGCCGTCGCGCTGGCTGCTGCCCCGCTCTCAGCGGCCGTGCTGCCCAACCGGCTGCAGGCGAACGCGCAGCTTACCGAGCGCGTGGAACTGCCGCAGGGCGTTGCACGCCGCGTGGCGAACGCGCAGTCGCTGGGCCACCTGCCCGGCGAGACGCAGCTCAGGACCATGTCGCTGGTGCTGGCCCCGAGTGCTGCCCAGTCTGCCGCGCTGGATCAGTTGATCGCGGACCAGCAGAACCCGGCTTCGGAGAACTACCACAAGTGGCTCACGCCGGAGGAGTTCGGCGCCCGCTTCGGCATCTCAGATAACGATCTGCAGGTGCTGCAGAACTGGCTCACGTCTCAGGGCATGCAGGTGCTCTCCCTTTCTCCGAGCCGGAACTCTATCCAGTTCTCCGGCAGCGCGGCAACGGTAGAGAACGCATTCCGCACCAACCTTGAGCGGCTGCACCGCCCCGACCAGGACTTCTTCGAGAACAGTACCGCCCCATCCATCCCCACGGCGTTCCGGGGAGTCGTCTCTGCCGTGAATGGCCTTTCCAGCTTCCGCCTGCGCGGCGAGAGCGCGCGCAAGCAGATGCGGCCAGCGGCCTATGAGGGCCTGAGTCCGAACCTGACCGGAACGGACAGCAGCGGCAACGTGACCCACGCGCTTACGCCTTATGACGTGCGCCAGATCTACGGCGCGTCCACGCTCTTCAATACCTATACCGGCGCGGGCCTGAAGATCGGTGTCATAGGTCAGAGCGCCGTGAATACCACGCAACTTGGCTATTTCCAGGCACTCACCGGTCAGACCGTGAAGGCACCGACGCTGGTTCTGGTGCCGAACTCGGGAACATCTACCCTCTACTCCGGCGACGAAGGGGAATCCGAGGCAGACCTGGAGTATGCCGGCGGCGTTGCGCCGGGAGCCTCCCTGCAGTTCATCTACACGGGCAGCAGTGCCAACGCCAACGTAATTACCGCGCTGGAGTATGCCATCACCAGTAACCTCGCCACCGTGCTTACGCTGAGCTACGGCGGATGTGAACCGGCCTCACTTTCCGGCGTTGCGGGAGTCGAATCCTACCTGCGGCAGGCAAACGCGCAGGGACAAACGATCGTGGTTTCATCCGGCGACTCCGGCGCGGCAGGCTGCGACGATGCGGGCGGCACCGCGCAGGACGGCCTGCAGGTCTCGTATCCGGCGAGCTCCGCCTATGTGACGGCCATTGGCGGCACCACGTTCAACGAGGGCACGGGTACGGGTTACTGGGCATCCAGCAACAACAGCCAGCTTGGCTCGGCACTTGGCTACATTCCCGAGGTGGCGTGGAACGATTCCGCTTCGGCGAAAGGCGTGCTGGCAAGCGGCGGCGGCGCGAGCGTGCTGTTCAGCAAACCCAACTGGCAGACCGGAACGGGTGTGCCGGCAGACGGAGCGCGTGATATTCCCGATATCTCCTTCTCCTCTTCCAACTATCACGACGCCTACATCCTCTGCACGGCAGATACCGGCTATACCGGCACCAACTCCCGCGGCCAGACTGTGACCGGGGCCTGCACCAGCACGGCTCTGGGTGCGTTTCAGGTGGGCGGCACCTCGCTCGCCACCCCCAGCTTCGCTGGGCTGCTGTCGATCGTGTTGCAGGCAAACGGCTCGTCAGGCTTGGGCAACATCAACCCTGCCCTTTACAGCCTGGCGGCGAGTAAGCCCGCGATCTTTCACGACATTACGAGCGGCAGCAACATCGTGCCGTGCGTGACCAGCACCCAGAACTGCACCAGCGGAAGTATGGGCTACAACGCCACGACCGGTTATGACCTTGCCACAGGACTTGGCTCCATGGACATCGCTCAATTCTCCGCCGCGATCACCGCCGGCGTAAGCGCGAATACCAAGGTGCCCACAGTCAACATCGAGCAAACCGCGATTACCGCATCTGCCATGACCTTCCGTGTCACGGTGGCTTCCACCGGCAGTTCGACTGTGCCCACCGGCACGGTGAGCGTTACCGTCGATGGCGGCACTGCGACCGTGCTCACCCTCACAGGCAGCACGACCGGTGCTGTCGCCACGTACACGCTCAACACCTCATCTCTGAACGCCGGCAGCCACACGCTTGTGGCGACCTATAGCGGTGACGGCAATTACACCAGCGCCTCCACTTCTCAGAAGGTGAACACGACAACTTCGGGCGGCACACTCTCGGCCACGGCATCCTCCATCACGGTCACGAGTGGGAATACGGCGACCATGACGCTGGCGGTAACGGCGGGTGGCGGCTACTCGGGCCTGGTCGTGTTTGACACGATCGCCGCGGCATCCGGCTCGTCGCTGCCTTCGATCGGCTGCTTTCTGGGACGGAACGATCTGGCAGTAACCTCCGGAGTCACGGCTACGACGACCATCACGTTCCATACCCTTGCGTCAGACTGCACAAACAAGTCGAGCAACCTGATTCAGGTGGGTGCCTTGAACAAAGTGGCTGCCATACCTCTTTCGTCAAGAAAAAGCAGCCATCTGCCATTGGCGGCGCTGCTGATCGGAGGCAGCCTGCTGGGCGGCCTTGCAACGCGGCGCAGAAGCTGGGCTGGCGGTCTGCTGGCGGTTGCTTTCACAGCCTCGCTGCTGTCGTTGAGCGGCTGCGGCAGTGGATCGACGCCGCTGAGCAGCTCGACAACCAGCGGCACCGGTACCACGACGACCTCCACGAGTTCGACCGCCAAGGGAACATACAACGTGGTATTGACCTTCTACACCTATCCCAGCCAGGCGGTCTCTACAAAGGCCACCGCAACCGTCACTGTGCAGTAGGTTAGCCAACAGCACAAAGGCCTGCCCGGTAGCCGGTGCAGGCCTCTGTGTTTGGCGCACTGTGGATTTTGCGGTACACTAAGCAGGTTGTCCGCACAATTGCAGTGCCGTGCCGAAGAGCGCAGCCCGCCCGGACATGCACTTTACAGCTCAAACGCGTGAGGCAAAGCCGCTTCACCGAGCAGGAGAAGCAAACCCATGCCGAAGCGCACATTTCAGCCGAACCGCCGTCGCCGCGCCAAGACCCACGGCTTTCTTACCCGCATGAAGACCAAGGCAGGCCAGAACGTGCTGAATCGTCGCCGTGCGAAGGGCCGTCATAAGATCGCTGTTTCCGCAGGCTTCCGCGACTAGACTTCTCACGTACTATCCCGAGGGGCAGACCTTAGTCTGTCCCTTTTTGCTGCCCGATTTCACGCCGGATGCTTTGCACAAAGAGGGCTGAAGCATGACAAGTGAGCCTGAAAGCAAGTCCGCTCGGTTCGCCGATCTGCGGCTGCGACGGCACGCGGATTACCAGCTTGTCTACCAGGCCAGCCGCAAGCAGCACTCCCGCGAGATGAGTTTTTTCTTCCGCATCCGGACAGAGGAATCTGACGCAGTCAGAGGTCCGCGCATTGGCCTCACCGTGGGCAAGGTGCTGGGCAAGGCACACGACCGCAACCGCATCAAACGGCGCCTGCGTGAGGCGGTCCGCCGCCACTCCGCCACCCTGGCTGGATTGCCGGTGGATGTCGTGCTCCACCCCCGCCGTAGCGTCCTTCTGCTGGATTGGCAGAAGCTCGAGACAGAGGTCGCTCAGGTCTTCCAAACAGTGCGCCGACAGGCCTCGCGGCATCTGATGCATTAGAACGTTCGGAGGCACGATGAGGATTTTCTTCCTGATCTATCGCTGGACGGTATCGCCTTTGCTGCATGGTTTTGGCATGGGAGGCTGCAGGTTCCGACCCACCTGCTCGGAATATGCGGAAGTTGCGGTTGCACGGTTTGGAC
>CALMAP010000195.1:45134-47824 GCA_937859825.1 uncultured Terriglobus sp.
GAGTCACCTCGATTGGAACCAATGGTTCTTTCATTGGGGTTCAAATCTGTTTTCGGTCCTCGCGTTTTTCGTCGGAAAGTACTTACACTTGCAACGTAAGCGTTACCGTTCGCAACGAACTCTCCTGAACGAATGATTTGCGACCTGGCGCTGAAAGCTCGAAAGAGCCCTTCGGAGAAGTCTCACTTGAATGATCACCTTCTTAGTATCTTTCCCCTGCAAGGGATGGAAGCCTATGCACGGGTAAGTTGCATTATTCTTGAAAGCGATGCCGTTGACTGTACGGAACCGTTTACGGTCACACGCAGCAGTTTAGTGGAACTGCTCGCCGTTACCTTTCCTGTTGAAGAAGCCCATTCGCTGCTCGCCTACCTGGAAAATGACCACCCGATACAGGTGCCCATATCAACAAGCCAGGCGCGTCAGCTTGGTTTTGTTCTAAAAGTAAACTGATTCGCGCCATCTTTTTTCTAAGAAGACATCCCGGGGACGTGTGTCCGCGTCTTCAGGCAAAGGTTCCTCAATTGGGGAACCTTGTTTCTTTTGGATGGATGGTCAGGAATGGGAATGGAAGTAAATTTTCCCGCGGACATGGCGCAGAGGCTGGAGTCAGCAGCACGCGCCCGGGGTGGAACGACGGGCAGTCTGGTGATACTCGCTGTCGCAGAAAAACTGGCGCGTATCGAACACGAACAGTGGTTGGCCCAGGCGCAGGAAAATCCCGGGCCAATCGCAGAAACCTCGACATGAGGACCTTCATAAAAGAGAGCATCGAAGGAAAGCCGATGAAACCTGGCTGGTACGTAGACACCTGAACGGACGAGCACACAGAACGTTTGGCAGGTGTTACGCTGTTGGTTTTGCTGCCCAGGTGGCATGAGTATTTGTTTTGGGGCTCTCAGTCCTGGCCACCGTGTCAGACGGTTGTGCAGCGCACTCCGCGCGGCAAGCGGGTTGGGTTCTTGCATGGTTCGCGTAGCCATCATGGCCGCGCCATTTACCATGCTATTGGCGTTTCTGACGGCGGCCAAATACTCGCGCCGGCTGTTCAGGGGCCACCGGTCATGGACGGGCGAAGCCACGTCAACCGGACAGAAGAGGAACTCGTTGGCAGAATTTCAGAACCCAAACAGCGGCGGCGGCGGCACCGACAACCGCACGCTGCTTTACATGATGCTGGCCATGGTCGTGGTCTTTGCCGGCCTGCAACTCTACCGCAGCCAGAAGACCGCGCCCCTGCAAAAGCCCACCGCGCAGTCACACACTGCCACCGGCAGCAATGGGCCCGCACCGCAATCGTCCCCCACGGGCACCACGGCCAACTTCAACGAGCAAGCCGTGCAGCAGCCCGCCGGAGCGCCGGTTGCCGTCGGCACGGCAGAGTCGTCCACCACGGTTGAAAACGAGCTTTACCGCATCCAGTTCTCCAACCGCGGCGGCGAGGTGCACTCCTGGGTGCTGAAGGGCATGAAGGACCGCTACGGCGCGCCGCTCGACCTGGTGCACGGGCAGGCGGCAAAGCAGTTCGGCTTTCCGCTCGCCATCTACACCTACGACCAGGGGCTGAACAAGGCGCTCTCCAGTGCGCTGTTTGTGCCCTCGGCCTCCGGCACGCTGCGCGCTCCGCAGGAGCTGAGCTTCCATTTTGCGCAGAACGGCTATGAGGTCACCAAGACCTTCAAGTTCGACGAGACCTGGGTCGTCCACGCCGAGGCCGAGGTGAAGCACAACGGGGTCCCTGTGCGCGCACTTGTCGCCTGGCCGGGCGGCTTTGGCGACCAGGAGCAGCCGCAGGACTACAACGCCGCCAAGCTCGAAACCATGCGCGGCGGCAAGGGCGAGCACATCGACTTCAAGAAGATCAGTGGCGGCGACACCCTGAATGCGCCGCTGGACTACGCCGGCGTCGCCGACCAATACTTCGCCGCGGTCCTGCTGCCAGACAACACCCAGACGGCCAGCGCCGTCACGCTGTCCCACACCATAGACGTGCAGAAGCTGCGCCGCGACGGCACACCCGCAGGCAAAAGCGTAGACGTGCCGCTGCCCGGCATCGCCGTTGGCGACGCGGCGAGCCCGGCTCGCCTGCGTGTCTTCGCCGGTCCCAAGTCCGTGCCGGTGCTGCGCGCCGTGAAGGTCTCCGGGTCCGAGGCGACGCTGGAGCCGCTGCTCGACTTCGGCTTCTTCGGCCCCCTCGCCAACGCACTCTTCGCCGCCCTCTACTGGGTGCACGACCACCTGGCCAGCAACTGGGGATGGGCGATTGTGGTGCTCACACTGCTCATCAACGCCGTGCTGATTCCGCTGCGCGTGCAGACCATGAAGTCCGCCCTCAAGATGCAGCGCATCCAGCCGCAGATGGACGCAGTCAAGGCCAAGTATGCCAAGTACAAGGTCACCGACCCCAAAAAAGCGGAGATGAATGCCGAAATCATGGCCCTGCAGAAGGACAACGGCGTCAACATGTTTGGCGGCTGCATCCCCACGCTGATCCAGTTGCCGCTGCTGTTTGCCATGCTCTCCACCATCCCCAAGGTGTTTGAGCTGCGGCAGGCGCACTGGTTCTGGCTGCACGACCTGACCGCGGCCGACCCGTACCATATCCTGCCTATCTTTCTGGTGGTCTCGCAGTTCCTGGTCTCGTTCTACATGCCCAGCCCCGGCGTGGACCCCGCCCAGCAGCGCATGAT